>JAISEJ010000188.1 GCA_031264155.1 Tannerella sp.
TTCACCGCCGATGTGATTAATAATGTACGATTGAACGCACTTAAAGACCGGCTTCACTATCTGGTAGAAAAACGTTTCCGCGGCGAACTTGTCCGGTGCACCGGCTGCCGCGCCTGCAAGTAGTTCGTTTTTCTCTTCATGCGAAATGTGATGAACCGCTTTTCAGGGCTCACCTGCAAACGCCTGTGTTTAGGCATAGAGTTTTGATAACCGGAATAGAAAAAAAGGAATATCAAGAACACCCCTGAGTTCAGCCCTGAAAGATTTGATTTTTGAGTTGAAAGATTCACGCCGACGCGTTAGTGGATCGGTTCGTATAAAAGTTTAATATTTCTTCGCTGTATTCGTAAAAAGTTGCGGCAATAACGTTAAACGAGTGGAATCCGGCTTCTTCTACCTTATTATACCATCGAGCCATATTTAGTCGGGCGCTGTCTTTGATGGAGCGTTTGTTAAATATCATCCGCAAACTGTGGGAAAGTGAACAGGCTTTCTCCATGTCGGGATATTGTTCAAACAGGATTTTAGCCCGTTTGCGTTATCGTTCGGAACGATAACCCTGCAAGTGTTCGGCCACCACATGAACTCTTGCCTCGCGGAAACTATTTGAATCCGTTCACTGACTGTGCCTGAAATATTGATGATAATTAACAAAATGAATTTGGAGTAATCATAGAATTCCTTTAATCTCTTCCAAATAAAATTTCCTTTCCCGTCTTACTATAATTTTAATGCTTTTTTATTGCTCTTTTTTTGTAAAGCTATTTCAGGACAAGACAAAATTCCTGTCACTATTTTTGCTTTTCAAGATAGTGGATCAGAGTTGTTATATTCCGGATGAAAGACCACGAAGAAATCACTTCATCCGGGAGATGATCCGGTCCGAAGCCGATGTATTCTCGGGATACACTCGGAAGTGGTCCCGGCCAATAAGGTTTATCCTTTAATGCGCTGATAATCTCTCGAACATTTTCCGCTGTCGGTTCTGTGGCAAACCAACGGGAGTAATATTTCGGATAAGGGGCTAATTCCACGGTTTTCAGGGGTGATCCTTTGGTCACTTCTTCTACAGGCATTCGTGACAACTCTTCATATTCGGATTTCAATTGCTCCAGGTCGATCGTGCGGACCGAACTGTAATGTTCGATCAGATTACTGCGGTCGTAATCGACCCAATAGTGTCCGGTACGGATATCGCCGAGGGTGCGGTGAAGATAGAGTCCTTTATTGGTACCGATTTCTACGAATGTCGGACAAAGGATCTGCCCCGGGCGACGCGGACGACGGCGGGGGTCGAAATCTCGCCATTCCGATTCCGGAATAGCGATTGATTCCAGCCAGGCAAAGGCATCAGGAATGCGGGACAAATATTTCGTATTACCGGTCATCCTGTAGAAGTACATCAGGTTTTCGATCATTGCAGAGGTTCCCTGAGAAGCATATCCTGCCGGCTCGAACGGTCGGGCATGGGCTGGGGAGTAGTCGATATCCAGCGAGTGTTGCAATCCCCATCCTGCTTGCGGGTTGCCGCCCTGCAAAAGCAATACGCAGCCCATCGCGCGGGCAATCGGTTCCTTCACTCGCTGTTCGCCCAAGGTTTCATAACATTTGATCAGGAATTTGATGTTGTTGGTCAGTATACCATCGTTGATCGTTATAAACGACGTATAATCCGAAGAACCATCCTTTTCCGGATGATCATACCGAAGCGGGTAACGCTGGGGCCAGCCTCCGATCGGATATTGACTCTCCAATACGAAGTCTATCGCCTTATCCAGTGCAGGCTTGTAAACAGGATCATAGTTTTCCAGATACATCCGCAACAATAACTCGGCTGCCATGATCGTAACATCATCATCGAAAGTGGCGTTTCCATAATAATATTGATGCTCATAAGCGGGCCAACTGTACCCGTCATGTACTTTTTTGTGCCAGTCTTTCAGGGAGGCTTCGCCGGCAAAATCAATCATATAGGACCATCCCCCGCAAGGAAGTTGTCCCCAGATCAAAGCCCGGGCTGCTGCTTCGGCAGCCCGCCAGTAATATTTGTCACCGGTGGCGTGATAGATATCCAGAAAGACATGTCCCATAGCGGGAGTGCCGGGCGGTTCGATCCAAATCATAGTCGGCTTGGCTTCCAGTTCACCCCACATCCGGGAAAAGTCCGGAGCGTAATTCCATAAATAACCGCCATTAAAACTGACTGTTTCCACCATAAATTCGGAGGCTTTCTTTATCGTCTCCAAAATTTCTGTATCTGAAGGCGTTTGCCTTTGTTCGGCATGTCCCGGCACACAAAAACCAGTCAGAAGAATAGATAAAACGGATAAAATTTGCTTTTTCATAGGAATCTCTTTTTTTAATAATGAATTTAATCTTTTGTTCCAGCCTATGGCATGGGAGAAAGTCCTTCCCATTTCACATTCCAGGTTCCGTCTTTCGGGAAACCGGGGTTTATGCCTTCACTGCCGTCCCAACCAGCACACATCATCGCTACGGCGGTCAGGATACCACCGTTTCCCGGCAGGTAAATCCGCAGGCGATCGTCCTGATAGTTGTGGCCGTTTACGAGATAGGTGTTCGTGCGTTTGTCCATCAACAGGGCGCCCACCGCTTTGTCGGGCATGTTCAGGCGTGCTGCGCACATCGCTGTCATCGGGAAATCCCAACCCCAGGTGCGTCCCCAGTTCCAGTTATCCCAGATCCAGGCGAAGGTGTTTTTCATAATCTCCGGGTGCATTAGTTTGTTTTGCGGAAGCATGCCCATAGAGCCGAGTACGATCGGGTGGTCGGTGGTAAAACGAACGTTCGTGTAAGTGTCGATTGCATCCTCCGAGGCGAGGTATTTGCCGTCCTGTACCGCCAACGGGGAGAGTTTATCAATAATATCATCCCATTTCGGTTCGCGTCCCATACCGAGACGTACGCGCCATTCCTGCGCCACGCCGAGCGCGTAGTGCCAGTACGAAAGTTCGAACGGCGAGTTGATTACCTCCGTCGCGCGAAGTGTCTCCTGTGCAGGAATATACCCTTGCAGGATGTAGCGGATCTCCATCTCTTCGTAAGTTGGGAATGACGCCATGAATTTGGCAGTCTCCATCACCACGTGTTTGTATTTTTCCAGCACTTCGAGCGAAGGATTGTGACGGTACATCAGTTCGGCGAAGTATATGATGTGCGGCTGCTGCCAGATCAGGAACGAACCGACGTTCGACGGGGCTTCGTTGGCCAGGTTATCTGTCATTTTCATCCAGCGTACGCCGTCGAAGCCTTGACGCTCGGCGATCTCCTTTGAATGGGCAAAGGCCACGTTTTCATACCATGGCAGTGACCGTTCGAGCAGATCGGCACGTCCCCAGAGCGGGAAATGAACGCCGTGCCACCAGTGCATTTCGAGGTGGGGGCGTCCGTACCAAGTGTTATAGGTTAGGCCCGATTCGGCAGGGGGGATGCTTTGGGCATTCTGGAGCCTGGTCAGGTATTGCGACAGCACCACACGGCGTTCGAGTTCGGACGCCCGCGGATCGGTACATTGCGAGAAATCCACCGCACCGCCGCTCTGCCAGAAACCGTTCCAACAGGCTGCAGCCGCTTCGGCCACATTATCAAACGCCGGCAACGGTGCACCGTCCGGTCTGTCCTGCGAATAGAGACAACTCACCGAAATCTCGTCCGAAGCAGGGGTCAGCACGAAATAATGTTTATGTTTCTCCGTTAACGCGGCTGCACCCGTCCACTGTATCTTTACGTAATAGATCGTTTGGCCTAGTTTGCGTTCGAACACGGCAAAGTCGTCGCCCTTCTCCACGATAGCAGTCGAGTGTTTGTCCGGCTGGTTCCAGTCGGTGGCGTTGTCCGAGTGGCCTCCCGAAGGGTAAGCAAAGCGCAGGTTGAGTTTGGCGCCTTTCACTTTCGTGCCGACCATATCCGTTACTGGACAGCAGGCTGTCTGCACCTCCACCGGGGAGCCATTGAACGTGAACGCACTGTTGACCACACCGTTCCATAGATCAGTGGTCTGGCTGATGCCGGTCAGGGCCTCCGGCGCGGCGGGGTTGCCCGAACCGTCGGTCAGTTCAAGGCCGAAGAAGCCGAGGTGCATCCGGTGCGGGTTGATGCGATACCACTCGTAAGCCTCCACATTGCGGGGATTGTTCCGGTCTATGGTAGCGTATAGTTCCGGCCTGCCGCGGAAATCGTAAGGCGCCAGCGTCTCGTCGTGGCGCAGGTTTTTCGGATTGGCGAACGAGTTCCAACCCCATTCGGAGCAGGTTCCCAGGGGCACGCCGGGATCGTACAGATCCGGAAACGTTTGCAGCCCGGTGGCGTCCACCGTAAAGGCGAAGCGCCCGTTGCCAACCGACACCGAGGTAAGCGGATCAAGTTTATCAACTTTGATGTTGTTGCGCGTCACCAATGCCTCCCGGTCGATCGGGGCATTGTCAGTGGTCGAACAGCTTACTACCACTATGGCGGTTAAAAAAAGGGACTGAATTTTTTTCATAAGAATAAATTAGCGTTATCTTGATTTTTTACCGGAAATTGAAATTATACTGCACGCGGCATGGATTTGTGTATTACCGGCATACTCCGGACAGGCTCAGGCTTGCTTCGGTCTGACCATGTTGTTGAAGCCGTTCCCCCATACACGGGCGTCCATACATCGTGGGCGCAGGCGCCCATACATCGTGGGCGCAGGCGCCCATGCATCGTGGAAGCAGGCTTCCATGCATCGTGGAAGCAGGCGTCCATGCATCGTGGAAGCAGGCGTCCATGCATCGTGGGCGCAGGCGCCCATACATCGTGAAGTTAATAAGCACAAAATCATACCGCGTGAAGTATATATTACCGGCCGTTTTGACCGGTAATATAATTTCAATCTTGACGTCAATAAGTCGGGAGTTGCTCTCCTTCCAGGCCGGGATTCTGTTCCAGAATAGTAGTTTGGAACGGATACAACTCGGATTGATTTTTCACCAGTCCGCTGTTTATATCCACTACCCAAGAACTCAAATTACCCGTACTGGCATCGAAAAAATAAGCAAAAGCCGGTTCAATCCCCGATGTAAGCGTTTCGCCATTCATATTGACCAGAATAAGACCTTCCGAGACTAATTTCGCTTTTTCAGCCGCATCCGGTTCAGTCTGGTAGGTATACACGGGAACAACTTCATTGACCGGGTCTTCCAGCTGAGCCGTCTCCCTTTTATAGGCGGCGAAGAAGGGAACATCGGCGTATTGGCCTGTCCGTTGGGCCAGAGCGATAAGTTTTCCCTTCGCCTCGGTCAGAGCTTCGTACAGCGCTCCCCAGCGCGCCAGGTCAGTTTTCCGCCAGCCTTCGAAAGCCAGTTCCAGTTTGCGCTCCTCGATGACAGCATTGCGGAAACCTGCGTAATCCGAGGGGATAGCGCCGATCAGGCTTTCATCGCCGCCGAAAGCCCGTTTGCGGACTTGCTTCAGCGCATCAATCCCCTGGGTGGTCGGACCGTTATTGAGTTCGTTCTGAGCTTCGGCGAACATCAGCAACACATCCGAATAACGCAGTGATATCCAGTTGATGCTCCGCCTGTCGTCCGAAGGTCCCGACTCCGTCTTCCATGTGATCCGGAATTTGCCGATCGTAGAAACAGAATAAGGATGCAATACGCGCTCCCCGGAGATGTTGATGCCATGATTGATGATAGTAACATTCCGGCGGGTATCACTATCCTCGAAATCAAACCACAGGGTAGGCATCCCGCGCTGCATCGGAAAAGCACGGCCGAAGAACGGGTTGTTGCGTATCGCTGCCATACCGTTCGTATAACCGATCCTCGCCCCGTTGAAATTAGTATTGGGGCCCAGTTGCCCGAATTCCAGCATGGATTCTTTGTTGAAACGACCATTAATCTGATCGCGGAAAACAGTTTCATAGCTCGTCAGCAATACATTTTCTCCCTTCCTGATCACAGCATCACAGGCATCGGAGGCGATCTGATAAAGTTCGCGGATGCGGGCGGCGTCCGACCGTTGAGCTATTTTCAGCGAGGACGGATCATACGTTTCCAGATCCCAGCGCAGGGAGTAACCGGCTGCATAAAGCGCTACACGTGCCAGTACCCCATAAGCTGCATTCCTGGAAAAACGTTCCGGTGTCGTGATGGCACCTTCACTGTACCAAGGCAGCAACTCGATCGCTTGTTGCAGGTCGGCGACACAAGCGTCGTACACTTCGTCGCGGCTCGTCCGGCCTAATGCGAAGGAAACGGCGTCCTCGAACGGTACCGCCGTGTAGGGGATATCCCCGTAGAGGCGCAGCAAGTGGAGGTAGCTCTGGGCACGCAAGGCGTAACATTCACCAAGCAGCATGTTTTTCCGCTTCTCCTCCGCTTCGTTGGCCGGAGTGTAAGCGGGCAGTTTTTTGAGGATCGAGTTGGCGCGTTCGATCGCCGTGTACATCGCCGTATAAGTCGAATTGGTTACTTCACTGGGGATGAATTGGAAATTGGCGAGCTGCATCCGACTGTTGTAGCTGCTTTCGGCTGAAATTGTTTCGTCGGAGTTGGCTCCGAACTCATAAAAAATCGACTCGCTGAAAGAGGTGTTGTATACGCCCAGCACGGCCATATCTATGGCATCAATGTTTTCAAACACTGTTTCGCTGTCGAGTTGGGTCGGCGAAGGAATTGAGAGCCAATCCTGACAGGCCGTAAAGAATCCGGCCGATAGCGTCAATAATATATAAATAATCTTTTTCATGTCTTTTCTGTTTTTTCGGATTAAAAAGTTAAATTCAGACCGGCTACGAAACTTTTCGCTCTGGGATAGGCCGCGTTGTCTATCCCCTGTTCGAATCCTTTGGATGAATTGGAGACTTCGGGATCGTAACCGGAATAATTGGTGAATATATAGGGATTATTTAGGGTCATATAGGCTCTTACTGAGCCAAGGCCGATTTTTTTAATCAAAGCCGACGGCAGGGTATAGCCGAGCGTGACGGTGTTGATCCGCAGGAAAGAACCATCTTCCAGATAATAAGTATTGTTGTCGGTGTAAGCGGCCTGGTTGCGCTGCTGGAGACTCCATACCTTGTCGGACGCATGTTGATCCGGATTAAGGGCGGCCAGTCGGGTCAGGTCGGTCGTCTCCCTTCCGGTGGCCGGGTCAATCAGTATATAACGGTCGCTCATCTCTGAAAATGCATTCACCATGCCCAGATAGGGCCCCATGAACTGTTGTTTGTTCAAATTCAACACTTTGTTCCCGTAGCTGAAATTCATGAAGACACTCAGGTCAAAGCCTTTGTACATGAATGTATTGACCATCCCCCCAGTGAATTTGGGCATGGCATTACCGATCACGGTGCGGTCGTCAGTCGTCCAAACCGGATTTCCGTCGGAATCGAATTCATCGTTTGTTGCCTCATATTTGAGGTCTCCGGGCTTGATCGTTCCTCCGGGCGCTTTCGGACGGGCAATGCCGTTTTTCAACGTATAGGAACCGTCGGCATTCTGAGTGAAATCGTCGGTCGTATAGACCCCCTGGTATTTATACCCGTAGAACTGGCCCAGCGGACTCCCTTCTTCGATCAGGAATGTTCCCGGAGGCATCCTTTTCGTATCATTCCCATACAGACTCAGCACTTTGGAACGGTTGAAGGAGATGTTGAAATCGGTCGTCCAGCCAAACTGTCCGTTGTCGATATTGCGAGTATTCAGTACGAATTCCCATCCCCGGTTACGGATCGACCCCACGTTCTGGAATTGGGTCTGATAACCGGTATGGCGCGGAATGTCTACTTCCAGTAGCAGATTGTCAGACTGCTGATTGTACCAGTCGACGGAGAGGTTGATCCGGCTTTTTATGATGGAAATGTCTAAACCAACGTTGGTGGAGGTGGTCTTTTCCCATTTCAGGTTTGAATTCCCGAGCTTACTCCCCGGAGCCAGGCCGGCAACGACCGTGTTGTTGATTACATACTTGGACGATCCGTAAGTGGTGGCATACATGTTATTGTCAATGTTGCTGTTTCCCGTGACTCCGTATCCGACACGGAGTTTCAACTGGTTGATGAAACTCATGTCCTTCATGAACTTTTCTTCGGAGATGCGCCAGGCGGCAGAAGCCGACGGCAGTATGCCCCATTGGTTTTCACGTGCGAATTTAGAGACGCCGTCGCCGCGAACTGTGGCTGTCACCAAGTAGCGGTCCGCGTAATTGTACATGACCCGTCCGAAGGCCGAAATCGTCCGGTTGGTCGATTTGCCGGCTTCACGGGAGAAGCTTTCCGCACCCGTCAAGTTGTCCAGATGAAAGTTAGTGTTTGAGAACTGGTCATACGTGTTGTCCAGTTTCATGGATTCCAATTCGTATACTTCTTGTCCGAGCATCGCGTTCAAGCCGTGTTTTCCGAAATATTGGCTCCAGGCCAGCGTATTGGTAATCTGCCAGCTAAATCGCTCGCTATTGTTTCTCGATCCGTAGGGTAGTCCTCCATGAGTTGCAATAGCGTCCGTCGTCCGTCCGTCGTCCCATGAATCGCTCCTTACCTGTTGCCAGAAGTAGCTTCCGGCCGTCCGCCAAGTGAGATTCTTTAGCAGGTCGATACTCAGACCGGCGTTGACCGAGTACTGACGAGTCAACGTTTGCTGGGTGATCGCATCGTTCAACACCAGCGGATTGAAGACGTTATACGACCCAAAGTCCGAGAGAACGGTATCGTAGAAGGCTGTGGTATTGATGATCTCTTCGTCGGTAAAATAGATTCCTCCTGTAACCGGCATGAGCATGGTGCCCCTCATTCTTCCTCCGAGCGATGTGCCGCCATCCTGCTTGATGCTGTTAAAGTTGGTGTTGATATCAATGCGAAGCCAGTCGCGAATCTCATGGTCGATCTTGGCCCGGATATTGTTTTTCATATACCCGTACTTGTCGATGATTCCGTCTTGGTCGGTGAGGTTGTAGCTGAGGACGAATTTGGTTTTGTCGCTGCCTCCCGTAATGGTCACATTGTGGTTCTGCAACAATGCGTTGCCTCCAAACACAATGTCCTGCCAGTCAAACCCCGGCTGGTTGCCGTAGGTATTGCTGATATATTGCGCCGCGCCGGTGTAGAATCCAGAGTCGTTGAGGTTTCCGCCACCGAAGTATTTCACAAAGGGCGTCATGTTTTGGCGAAGCATCAGGAATTCGTACTGGTAGTTCACGTACTCTTCAGGATTCATCATGTTCAGTGATTTGCCAAGTCGTTCAAAACTTAGGTAAGTGTTATAGCTCACCTGTGTTTTACCGGCTTTGCCTGATTTAGTCGTGATCAGGATTACCCCATTCGAGCCGCGAGCTCCGTAGATAGCGGTAGCCGAAGCGTCTTTCATTACGTCAATCGATTCAATATCATTGATATCGACGTATTTCAGACCGTCTTCCATCTGGAATCCGTCAACGATATAGAGTGGCGCGGTACTTTGAGTAATGGAGGTTCCCCCACGCACAGTGATGTTCACATCCGCTCCGGGCGCCCCGTTTTGCGTCACGACGTTCACCCCGGCAAGTTTGCCGGTGATGGCTTGTGCGGCAGTGGTTACCGGAATACTGGCAAGTTCGCTTCCCCGCACCGATACAGTCGCACCGGTCAGGTCCCGTCTCCGAGTGGTACCGTAACCAATCACCACCACTTCATCCAATAATTTCTGATCTGAATCCAGAACAATATTAAATGCACGCAAAGTTCCTACCGTTATGCTTTGTTCTGTATATCCCATATACGAGAAAGTCAAAACACTTGATTCATCCGGAACTTTCAATGAAAAATTTCCTTCACTATCCGTCACCGTCCCAATCGTTGTCCCTTTGATAATAACACTCGCACCGGGAAGTGGCTCCACTCCATCTCCCACTGTACCCGATACCGTAATGCTCTGCGCAAAAACGCAGTTGCATGTAAACAAGGAAGCCGTGAATAATAAAATTTTAAAACATGATTTTAGTTTATTCATATAAATATTTATTTAAGTTTGCAATGAACTGCAAAAGTATAGCCAACCTGAAAATTATATATGGAAAGTTTAATACTAAACATGTATTTTTGATTAATGGGAACGGGTTTTATATGTATTTCCATTTACTGATATGGATAAATCTTCACTATCCGGTCGATTTGTTTGAGAAATACCCATGGAAAAAGTACTTTTGCGACATGAAAAGAATTTATTTGACGATAATAGCAGAGAGGGATACATGCATATTGCTTTTGCGAGCTATGGTAATATGCACGGTTTTTTGTTTTCAAATCTCACCACTCTGTGCTGTCGCCAGTCTGAAATTTGAAAATATAACTGATAAAGACGGACTTTCGCAGAACACGGTAAGAAGCATTATGCAGGATTCGCGCGGTTTTATGTGGTTCGGCACTTTAAACGGACCGAATCGTTACGACGGCCGTGAGTTTGTCACAATACAATCCCGGCTCAATTCATCCTTTTCGGTCAACAGAAACACAAAAAGCATGGTCGAAGACCACAATGGCTGTATCTGGATACTTTCGGCCTCGGGTATAGCGGATTGCTACGATACTCATACGGAATCTTTTGTGGATTATACGGGCGAAAACTGTCCGGGAAATTATCGGCATATCAAAATAATGTCGAACGGCGATGTGTGGCTGTGGGGAAAAACGGAAGGAGCGTGCCGCATCCGTTACGTCGATGGCAAGCAAATGTCGAAGATTTACGATATAAGTAATATTCATACAAATACAGTGAAGATTGTATTTGAAGATTCCAATCATCGGATATGGCTTGGAACAGACAGGGAACTGTATAAAATAGAAGGAGATATTCCCGAATGTTGCATTACTGAAGATGATAATCTGAATTTTCAAACGGCGAACGAACTTGGCAAATACATTTATTTCTTCACCCAGAACAACAAGGTTGTCATGGTGGATAAAAACCGGAAAAAATATTCCGGCGCTATTGCTCTTCCCCTCCAGGGCGAAAAGTTTACCGTTGACCTGACTGCGGTTTTAGACGAAAAAAATATCCTTATTACGGGTGACATCGGGACCTATTTATTGAACACGGAGTTGAAGAAAATAACAAGCGCAAAAAAGATATTTGATAACGAAGAACTTAAACAAACAAGGATTTTATTCGACAATAAAGGCGTTGCGTGGATTTACAACAAATCAGGCAACATTTGGCGCTACAGCACAGCAGAGCATAAGTTTAAACGTTATGCACTGATACCTAAGTCCATATTGTCACACATTGATTTGGAGAGGTACGGGATTTTTTCCGATTCACAGGGAATAAGTTGGATTTCAACTTACGGAAACGGTCTGTTTGCACTCGACAGGGAGACATTGACCCATTTTACTCGAAACAACAGCGGACTGAAAACCAATTTCCTGTTGGCGGTATATGAGGATAAATCGGGAGAAATATGGGTAGGCGGCGAACATACAGGAATTACCAAAATATCGCCGACAAAATATCGTTACGATACGTTTTATCCCGACCCCGATAAATCGAACCTCGAAAACAAGACAGTCAAAACTGTTTTCCAATCTTCGTCGGGAGATATATGGATTGGCACGAAAAGCAATAAAATCTTCGTTTTCGATAAAAATCTCAGACTGAAAAATAATTTAGCCATATCGCATGGAGCCATGTATTGCATGGTTGAAGACAGCAGCGGCAACAAATGGGTCGGTACGAAAGGGAATGGATTACTGTTTCTTCCGACGGGGAAAAATAATTACAGTACATTCACTCATTCGTTGCAGGACAGTATGAGCGTGGCTTCGAACAACATATATTCATTGCTTATTGATTCAAAGGGAACGCTGTGGATTGGCACTTATGGAGGCGGTTTGCAGTATTGCGAAAAGAATGAAGACCGGTTGAATTTCAGAAGACTGTCTGCCATATCCGACAAACAGAGCGCATTATACAGTCTGGTTCAGGACAGCGACGGCTTGATTTGGGCAGGCGGAAACGATGGTATTATCGTTTTTGACCCTGACGACATTGTGCGCAATCCCAACAATTTCCGACATTTCCGTTTCGATCCCGGCAATCGTAATTCTATCAGTTTCAACGAAGTGAAATGCCTGTTTCGAGACAGCAAAGGTCGGGTTTGGATAGGAACAGCCGGAGGCGGGCTTAACAGGGCGATAAAAAATCAGACTGACAGCGAAATTCATTTTGTACATTATTCGGTTACCGAAGGCTTGGTCAATAATGTGGTTCAATCAATAACGGAAGATGATAACCATAATTTGTGGATAGGCACTGAAAGCGGACTTTCAAAATTCAATCCCGAAACAGGAATATTTGAAAACCACCATTTCTCTGACGAGTGGGAAAACAATACGTTTTGCGAAACAGCGTGTCTGAAAACCGAAGACGGCCGGCTTATGTTCGGCAATTATGACGGAATGTACATACTCCATCCTTCATCGTTCACAGGCAGCCCTTCCAGTTTGCCGGTTTTGCTGACAAATCTTTTTATCGGGGGTATTCCTGCTGTACCTGGCGGACAGGATTCGCCGCTGAATAAAAGTATCGTGGAAACGGAATCCATCAAGCTGAAAAACGGGCAAAACTCGTTCAGCATAGCATTTTCTTCTTTGAATTTTAAAAGCGAAAATGCCGTCAGATACACATATATTCTTGAAAATTACGGTAACAAGTGGAATTCCATTACCCCATGCAACGTAGCGGCGTATAAAAACGTTCCGGCAGGGAAATACATTTTCCGCGTAAAAGGCGTTAATAATTCAGGAGGGATAGCAGGCCGCGAAACTGTGTTGAAAATAACGGTATTGCCCCCTTTTTGGAAATCACCTTGGGCAGTCCTGATCTATATCGTCCTGTTTGCCGTCATTGCAACAGTTACGGCACAAAACCTTATGAGGATAAACCGTTTGCGCAACGCTGTCGAAATAGAAAAGCATTTGACGGATTACCGCCTCCGTTTCTTTACCAATATCTCGCACGAGTTTCGCAGCCCGCTGACAATTATCAAAGGAAGCATCGACAGCATCAACAATACAAAACGCCTGCCGCCATCGCTGAAAAAGCAGGCAGAAATACTCGAAAAAAGCGTTTCACGGCTTATGCGGTTAGTTGACCAGTTGCTCGAATTTCGCAAAATTCAAAACGACAAAATGGAACTTGTACCGCAAGATACCGATATTGTGCTTTTCTTTCGCGATATTTTTAATATGTTTAAAGAATCGGCAAAGCAAAACAATATTCATTACACATTTTCTTCCGGCATAGACTCGAAAATCGTTCATATCGACAGGGAAAAAATGGATAAAATTCTCTACAACCTTCTTTCCAACGCCTTTAAGCATACGCCGAAAGATGGCAATATATCCGTCAGTATAATTTTTAATAACGAAGAAAATAACTGGACACTGACCGTTTCTGATTCGGGGACGGGCATCCCGGCCGATAAGCGAAATCTGCTGTTTGAACGTTTCAGGCAAATAAATTATACCGTATCAGGAATCGGCATAGGGCTTAATCTGACTGACGAACTTGTCCGGCTGCATCGGGGAACTGTTGTATATTCCGACTCGGAGTGGGGAGGTGCATCGTTTACCGTTACCATACCATTGTTGAATGCAAACGATAATATCGCTCATTCCGCCACAGATGCAACAGTTTCTGCCGGTAACAATGAAAATAATGTAGAACATGAACTTGCCAAGCCGTTGAATGCGTATAAAATTCTCATTATTGACGATGACGGTGATATACGCCTTTTTTTGAGCGAATTTTTACAGAACATGTTTACGGTATTCACCGCATCAGGTGGCACAGAAGGGCTTGCTATTGCTGCACAGGAACAGCCGTCGCTGATAATATGCGATGTAATGATGCCTGAAATGGACGGTTTTGAACTGACAAGAAAATTGAAATCCGACTTCAATTCAAGCCATATCCCCATTATCCTGCTTACCGCCATGTCAGCCGCCGGACAACAAATAGAAGGTATTCAGGCGGGTGCAGACGCATATATTGTCAAACCGTTCAATACCAAATTCCTGCTGGCTCGCATTGTAAAACTTATAGAACAGCGCGAGAAACTGCAGCAAAAATTTTCGAGCGAGTCGGGAACAAGCTTGACAACCATTGTTACAACCGGCAAGGACAAAGAATTTCTCGAAAAAGCAAATGCAATTATTGAAAAGGAAATGGATAATTCCAACTTTTCAGTAGAATTATTTGCTCAATCAGTAAATTTGGGCAAAACAATGCTATATAAAAAAATCAAAGGGATTACCGGTTATTCGCCCAACGAATTTATCCGAATTATACGCATAAAAAAAGCCGCCGACTTATTGAAAACCACAGAACTTAATATTTCGGAAATAGCCTACAAGGTAGGTTTTGACGACCCACTCTATTTCAGCCGCTGTTTTAAAGAACAGTTTTCGTTGTCGCCAAAGCAATTCAGAATGGTTAAAGGACAACAGTGATTTTCACCAAAGCTTATTTCTCGTTATTTTTTTGTTTTTTACGTGATTTTAAATTTTCTACGTAGACAATCGAATTATTTACATCAATAACTAAATTATTGATGCCAATAAATGAATTATCGGTGCCGATAAATGAAATATCGGTGCCAATAAATGAAATATCGGTGCCGATAAATGAATTATCGGTGCCAATAAATGAATTATCGGTGCCGATAAATGAAATATTGACGCCAATAAATGAATTATCGGTGCCGATAAATGAATTATCGGCGCCGATAAATGAACTGCTGGCTTCAGTAAATGAGGTTCTATAACGTTTTGTATGAGTACTGCAAGCAGAATGGCACCCTTCATTGCGGGCTTAACCCGCAATCTCCACGTTATACTGCGCGCGGCCTGGTTTTGTGCATGACAGGCTGACACCGGAAGGTGTCTGAAGTGGATAAACCCGGATGCAATCCGGGGAGAAACGTCCCTCTTCCTCAACCTCGCAGCAGGTTGAACGGCTTTGCAGTATAGCGTACGGACGGAGGGGGTGAAAAGGCTTTCATTGCGGTTCAACCCACTTCGGGGTTGAGAAGAGAAGGATGCTGTAACCCCGGATTGCATCTGGAGTTATCCAAATCAGATGCCTTCCGGCATCCAGCCGCATGCGGGAAGCTATGCACAAAACCATCCCGCGTGCAATATAAATCGGGGGATTCCGGCTTTCGCCGGAATGACGCGATTCGGGATGAATACCCACATAAAACGTTATAGAGCCAAAAAAATTAGTCGGACAGCCGATATTCAAACAAATATTGAAATTGATACCGAGAGAAGTAGTAGATAAAGTTATTTTGAGAGAGAAAACATGATAATCTTTTTGTTGTGATAAACCTGCGATACCATTTTCGTCCCATCTATATAAATTGTGTTTAAAGTCAGGTGGCCCATATCGACAGGCATTAGTATTACTTGTGTAAATACATGATTTATAGCATCCTTAAGATGTAAAGAGCGGAAGGTGTTGACCGTGTGAAAGTCAGGTTCCTGCATACCCGAAAGCCACATATAGTGGATATTTTCGCGGATATTTCTGGCTATTTTTCGACAGGAATAAATGTTGTTCAGGTAAGCATAAAGCAGTACTTTGAGCATCATTCGCGGGTGGTAAGAGGTAGTTCCGCCCCCTTTGTAAGTATCAATAACCCTGCTAATATC
>JAISEJ010000224.1 GCA_031264155.1 Tannerella sp.
GACAGACAGGCTGTAAAACAGCGCCGTATGACGGTAGCCGCCGATAATGGAATTTACTTTTACTTTGTTCATGTCACTTTATTTATTTGAGGGCAAAAGTAGGTCATCGGGGAAAGCGATTTTAAAATATGAGACGAAATGCCCTGTTTTAGCGACAGAACGCCGTTTTTTGTAGCAAAATCAAAGATTCTTTTGATAAGTCACCTTTAAAATTCCTGAATGAAGAACCGTATTTTCAATCAATTTCCAGTTTGACATTTTCAGTTTGCCGGAAAAGAGGGGAACGCCTTTACCCAGAATGACCGGGAAATAGCAGAGTTGAATTTCGTCTATCAAATCGCGGTTCAGTAAAAATGTTATCGTCTGTCCGCCACCAACCAGCCAAATATCTTTGCCGGCCTGTTCTTTTAACTGCCGGACAGTTCCGGGTATATTTTCCGTAAGAAAAACTATATTTTCTTTCAACGGCAGACTGTCTTTATGGCTTGAAAGGACATACGTGAATTTGTCCCCGTAAGGCCACTCCACATCGGTATTCCTGAACTCCTGAAAGGTACTGTTTCCCATAATGACAGTATCAATGGAATCATAAAATTCCCTGTATTCATACCGGTTTGGAGCGATACCGGCCAGTTCGGACAACCCGTCCAGCCCGCCGTCGGGAGGTGCAATAAAACCGTCAAGCGATACGGCAATGTAAACTTTAATCTTTTTCATCTTCTTTTAATTTAAACGTTTATACTGCGTCCGCCTGCATCAAAAGAAAAGCGTGGAATCCACACTGCTCCGATATAGAGGTACTGGCATACCTTTGGAAGAAACAGGCAATTCCACGCTATACATGCGTATAGCATGAACATTGCGCTATTAGTCTCTTCCTGTGAAAAGTGCCAGTTTTCTATATCGAGACGTTCAGCGAACGTTATGTTATATCAAACGGTTTTTACGCCGTTATTTTCAATTTTACAGGGACAAAGGTACAAAATGTTCGACTATTATTTGCAAGACAGGTCTTTTTCCCGAATAAGAATTGAAAACTGTCATGCTAATGTACAGTTTTCATATATGCATAATTAAATTGAACGCCTGAAAAATAATTATGTTTCTGCATGTAAATACATAATATATTCGTATCTTTGCAGAAAAAATTTCAGTTTATGCAGTCATTTAAATCGGACATACAAAAGCAAATAGACCTGATTCCCGAAGGTAAGATATTTACTTTCAAAGACCTTTCTTTTCCTTTGCCCAAGTTTGCCAATGTAGCGGTAGTCCTTTCCTGTTTAGCCCAAAAGAATAAACTGGTTCGGATTGAAAAAGGAGCTTACTACAAGCCCAGGCAGTCAAGTCTGGGTTTGGGATACCTTCCCGTATATCAGGACGAACAGTTAAATTACCTGACCCGTAAATTGAACGGTTATTTAACAGGCGCATACATTTACAACAAAATGTCACTGACGGAACAGGTGCCTTCGGTAATTACCATCGCTGCCCGTAATCCGGTACGTGCTTTCAGGTTTGAAAAATTATCCGTTGAATGTGTAAAGGCTTATGTGGATGTTCCCGACGATAACCAAACGTTACGGTTAATCCGGATTCTGGATGCAATCAAAGATTGCCGGCATATCCCCGGAACAAGTCCTCAGACGGCTTATGACAGAATTTCCAGGCTGCATGTATCGCCACTGGATTATGTAACTCTTGAAAAGTTAGTATCTTTGTCGAAAAATTACCCGCCAAGGGTCAGAAAAATACTTGGCTGCATGTTGCATGAAAACGGTAAGAGGGATTTGAAAGAACAGCTTGCAGTAACCATTTGCCCGACAACGCGGTTTGATTTTCCGTATAAATAACTCATACGTATGAATTTACATTTACAAAACGGGGCTTTCAGAGAACTGGTGGAATTGTCTGCCAACCATTTCGGATACGAACAGTCGCATGTTGAGAAAGACTATTGGGTATCCAAAATACTCAAAGAGCTGGCGTTTTCCGAATTTGCAGACAGGATATATTTCAAAGGCGGGACTTCGCTTTCCAAAGCATACGGGATAATCAACAGATTTTCAGAAGATTTGGATATGTTTGTCTATTCCGGTAATCCGGCATCTTCCAGGCAGGCGGAGAAAACATTGACCCGCAATATTTCTCATTATGTCATCGAAAACAACAGGGAAATGTATGTGGAAGAACTTTCCAAAACCGGTGGGGATTTCCGCAAGCTGGCTTTTTCATATGACACGCATTACGAAAGCGCCGGATTGAAAGAAAATCTGGAAGTGGAAATCAAATGCTGTACGCTGGAAGATAAATCAACGATGTATTATCCCATGCAAAAGCGGCGGATACAGCCGGTTATTGCCGAATACCTGCAAGACGCCGGGCGCAACGATATTTCAAGCCGTTTCGGCCTTGATACTTTTGAAATACAGACGATAGACCCGAAGCGGACATTGTGCGACAAGATTTCGAGATTGACAAGACTGTCGTATAATGATGATTATGAGATGCTCATCGCCAAACATATCCGGGATGTATATGATATTTACCGGTTGTTGAATGTTTCGGAATACCGTGATTTTATTCAATCCGGTGAATTTACCGAAGCCATGCAGCTTGTAACCGGTGAAGACGGGTTATACAAAAACTCGCAATCCCATCAACCTGTTTCGAAAGCAAAAATATTTGCCGAAACAGAACAAACATTGAATTTACCCGCTGTTTTTCGCGCGTACAATAACGAATTGAGGCAATTAATGTTTGAAGCAAACACTTTACCGGCATTGGATGAAGTTGTTCAAAACATCAAGTTATTGCAACAATCTTTATGGCGGTTTGATGAAAAATACAGGGGCCTGTAGCATCGTCATTTCAGTCACGAATCAGTGCAAGGTGCAGGGCTACATCTATATGTAGCCCTGCACCTTGCACAAGAAAAAAAAATTGATTATCCGATATTTGGCTGTTTCAAAAATAATGCGTAGATTTGAACCCTGAAGCTGTGGCAGACGGTTCGAGGACAATCCGGGACAAAACCTGGTCAAAAAGATGCGTTACAGATTCGTTACAGAGGATATTTGAAATAAGTATAATGTATTGATTTATACGGAGATATAATGGATTGGTTCACGCCCCGTCCATACCGCAGAAAGTCAAAGCAAAACACAGCAAAGTCCTGAAAATTAAAGTTTTCAGGACTTTTTCTTTTCCTTCAAATTATGCAAAATACAGGGTTTTGAAGCATCTCTCACGGGTTAATTCGTGGGAGTTTCCGAATCCTGATTCTCTCCCATAAATCAGATTATTATTCTTTGATTTTCAATATTTTGCTTATAGTTTATATGAGCGTTGATATATAATTTTGTAGTCAAAAACAAAGTAAAAATTAGACGTATGAACAAAGCAAGAAAATCAACATTCAGCGTGTTGTACATTATCAAGAAATCAAAGCTTCTCAAAAATGGAGAAGCACCTGTCTGTATGCGGATTACCGTACAGGGACAGATAGCGGAGCTTATGGTCAAGCGCAGTATTCCCGTTCATTTGTGGAATCAGGCGAAGGAGTGCAGCAATGGGAAAAATCACATTGACAGGGAATTGAATCATTACCTTGAAACAGTGAAAGCAAGGATATATCAGATTCACAGGGAATTGGAGATTGACGGAAAGCGGATTACAGCCAGCGCCATTCGCGACCGTTATTATGGAAAGGATGAAAACAGCCGTACTTTGGTCGAAGTTTACCGCGAGCACAACAAAAAGTGTCGCGCCCTTATCGGAATTGATTTTACGGAATCGACGGTAGAGAAGTTCGATACTTCGCTTTCTCATTTGCAGGAGTATATGAAACATAGCTATGGAAAGGACGATATTCCACTATCGGAAGTCAATGCCCAGTTTATCAATGATTTTGATTTCTATTTGAAAACAGTTCGTAAGTGTCAGCAAAATTCGAGTTTAAAGCATCTCAAAAATTTGAAAAAGATTATCCGTATCGCATTGGCGAACGATTGGATTAAGAAAGACCCGTTTTATGGAATCCAGTTCAAACATGAGGAAACAAATATCGAATTTCTGACACA
>JAISEJ010000041.1 GCA_031264155.1 Tannerella sp.
AACTGTTTTTCAATCATCTGAGATACTTATTTCTCCGGCAAAGATAATAGCAAATAGGTTTCGGTGAGCAAAAAAGAGGGAAAAACCGAAGAAACAGATAAGATTGTATTAATAAAACATAAAAATATTATTCGAAATAAGGCGAAGTACACTTTGTTCTTGTTTTCGTCAAACAGTACACTTTTAGTACGCCTTTATTAAAGCTAAAAGCCTGATTTTCAACTAAAAATCAGGCTTTTAAAGTACCCAGAGCCGGGATCGAACCGGCATGTCATTGCTGACACTGGTGTTTGAGACCAGCGCGTCTACCGATTCCGCCATCTGGGCTTTTGGGTAAACTCGAGGCAAAGGTATGCATTTTTTTTGAATTTGCAAGCGTTTGTTTTTTTTTGCATTAACTTGATCGCTAAAATCAAATTATTTCATTTTCTTTGTGATGTTTATTGCATGACATAAAACAAACAAATTCAACATAAACTGATGAAAGACAATTTTTGTGTAATAATGGGAGGAGGCATCGGAAGTCGGTTCTGGCCATTTAGCAGGGAGAGTTATCCGAAACAATTCCTTGATT
The DNA here is from genome assembly GCA_031264155.1 of Tannerella sp. GTDB lineage: Bacteria > Bacteroidota > Bacteroidia > Bacteroidales > Tannerellaceae > Tannerella. The sequence continues at coordinate 575 of JAISEJ010000041.1, forward strand.
TTTTTGGTATCGGGCGTTCACTGTTGCAGATGACGGTTGACCGTTTTGCCAAAATAATTCCTATGGAAAATATTTATATTGTTACGAATGAAAAGTACGCCAAACTGGTAAAAGAACAAATTCCTTTGCTTCAGGATAAACAGGTACTCCTCGAACCTACAAGACGCAATACGGCTCCGTGTATCGCTTATGCGGCTTATCACATAAAGGCTCGTAATCCGAATGCCAATATTGTGGTGGCGCCCTCGGATCATCTTATTCTGAAAGAAAGCGAATTTCTGACGGCGATAAATGAAGGACTGAAGTTTACTAAAGAGAATGAGGCGCTTATGACCCTTGGTATTAAACCGAGCCGGCCGGAAACGGGATATGGGTATATTCAATGCGGTGACACGATGATCGAAAATCTCACAAAAGTGAAAACTTTTACCGAGAAACCGAATCTCGAACTTGCGAAAGTGTTCATGGATAGTGGTGAATTTTTCTGGAATTCGGGTATTTTCCTTTGGAATGTGAATACTATTATGCATGCTATACACAAGTTCCTGCCCGAAATATCCGCACGGTTTGACCTTGGAGCAGATAAATTCAATACGCCCGATGAACGTAGTTTTATTAATATTCATTATCCTTACTGTCCTAACATATCTGTCGATTACGGGATAATGGAGAAGGCCGATAATGTATATATGTTGTGCGTCGACTTTGGTTGGGCTGACCTTGGGACATGGGGATCCCTGTTTGATATTGCGACTAAAGATGAAAATCATAATGCACTTCTGAAAACCCGCGCGTTGCTTTATGAAAGCGAAAACAATGTTATTGCGTTGGGGAATCAGAAAAGATTGGCTATCATACAGGGGCTTAAAGATTATATTGTTGCCGAAAACGGCAATGTTCTTCTTATTTGCAGAAAAGAAGACGAACAACGCATCAAACAATTCATGGCGGATACGCAAATAAAATATGATGATGAATTCAACTGATTTTCATTGTCTGCCGGATAGGATGGTTTGGGCATTCATTGGTGAAAACGTTATGACTGTCGACATTTGTGGTTACTTTTTCTTTAGAAAATATTGCCTTTCGGGTTCGGGATAATGTTCTATCGCATAACGCAATGTGGTACGGGGCATTTTTATCGTATAGGTTTCGAGGAAAACGGTCAGGACGTTGCGGTTACGTTTACCCGTTTCGCGCAGCATCCAGCCGACCGCTTTATGTATCAGGTCGTGCTGGTGATTCAATAACTTCTTTGATAATTCGAGCGTATCGGAGAAGTCGTTTCTATGTATGAAGGCTAATGTCGAAATAATGGATATACGCTGTTCCCACAAATTGTCGCTTTCCGCAAGTTCATACAGGATATTGCGGTTTTTATCAATCAGATATTCTCCTACAATAGTCGGACAGGTGAGGTCAACCAAATCCCAGTTGTTTACGCGGGAAGTGTTTTTTAAATAGAAATTGTAGATTTCTTTGCGTTCCGCTTCAGATGCTTTTTTGAAGCGTTCGGTGAGGATGATTAGTCCGCATAAGCGGGCTTCATGATATTTGCTCATGAGCAGTTTGCGAATCTCTGTCAGAGGCGTTTGAAGATTCGCCTTAGCGATGCTGCGGGTATGCGGGACTACTACTCCGATAAAAACATCGCCTTCGCCGTACTGTCCCGCGCCGGTTTTAAAAAAACGCTGCAAATGAGCTGCTTTTTCCGGTGTCCCAATAGACTGTAATTCGCTTATGATAAACGCTACATTCATAACCATTATAAGATTTATTAAAAGACTCGGCTTACCGGACGGTCGTTTTCGAAAAATCCGATAACATTGTTGCTAACAGCTTTTGCCATTTCGACGCGAGAGTATGTGGTTTGCGTGCCTATATGAGGAGTAAGCACCACGTTGTCCATTGTCAATAATTCCGGCAAGGGATGGTCGCCGAACTCAAACATGTCCAACCCGGCGCCATGTATCTCCCCGGTCTTCAGCGCCTCTACCAAGGCTTTTTCATCAATCAGGGGGCCGCGTGAAGTATTAATCAGGATAGCGGAGGATTTCATCTTTTTTAGTTCTTTCTCTCCGATTATATGGTGAGTATCAGTCGTATAAGGCGCATTAAGCGAAACAAAATCGGACTGGACAAGCAAATCATCCATATCGGCATAGATTGCTCCCAAGCGTGTTTCTTCATTAAGGTCAAGGCGGTGGCGTTTGTAATAAATAACATCCATACCGCAAGCTCGCGCCCGTTTACACAGAGCTTTCCCGATACGTCCCATACCGATTATTCCAAGGGTAGCTCCTGTAACCCTCATCCCCAGGTTTTCAAGAACGCCTGCTTTCATATTTACGCCTAATGTACGCAACTTACGGTCACATTCGGTTACGCGGCGAGCCGTATCCAAAATCAATGCAAGGGCGATATTAGCCGTTGGGTCTGTCGTCGGGCCGGGAGTATTTGCAACCGTAAGCCCCTTTTCCAATGCATAATCGACATCTATATTGTTGTACCCCACAGCATAATTAGCCACAATATGCAGTTTTATTCCTTTATCAATCAACTCTTTATTGACGGGGAAATTAAACATGGGGCATAAGGCGTCGTATTCGGGAATCATCTCCGATACCTCATCATAAGTAAAATCCGCATCTCCGTCGGGAAATGTGACTTCATATTTGCTTTCCAGTTCGGAAAAACCTTCACGAAACATGTTATAAGTTACAAGCACTTTCTTCTTCATCTGTATGTAAATTAAGTTTTAGGCCGGCACAAACGCCTGCGCTTGATTAGAGATTGCAAAAATATGAAAAAAACATGACAAGCCAAAAGTTATCAACTCATGTTACGCAATTGCCTGATTACAGAACTGCGCGATACGCCCCCGTCCCGGAATCGTATCCGATTCTATACTTCACGCGGCATGGATTTGTGTATTACCGGCATACTCCGGACA
>JAISEJ010000159.1 GCA_031264155.1 Tannerella sp.
GCGATGTAGCCGCTTTGATAATTGCTGAAAACAGTGTAATAGCGCTTCCCAATCATTTTTTCATCTATACACATCTGCTCGCCGAGATGTCCCGGCTGAAAGATATGAACTACCTGTTCTTTTCGTATTTCGCCTGTTTCCCTGTCCACTTCATATACCTTTTGTCCGGCAAAACGACCGGCGGCCCTGTCCGCATAATACTCGCTGATATAATTTTTGTACCATTCAAACAGGGTGCGGGGCTTAAGATCGTAACAGTGGGCTATTGTGCTGATATTGACAGGGTGAGATTCTATCAACTGCTTTTAAAAAAGCCGCAAAATGCAGTGTCATTTTTATTCCCTCTGCATGCAAATTGTAATCATTACTGTATGATCGTCACTGCCCGCTTCCTTCCCTCGCTTACGCTTAATGATCAAATAAATGCGCTTGAGCGAGAAACTGTGGGTAAGAATATTTAACGGATTGCAAAAACCGTCTAATACCGCCCTTTTCCCTTCCGGTGCACCGGGTATTATACTTCATGCGGCATGGTTTCGTGCACCCGCGTAGGGGCATGGCGTGCCATACCCCTGTATCATGCCCTTGCGGTACGCCTTAAATAAGGGCATGGCACGCCATGCCCCTACGCGATAACTTGACGGTACATGAATCCTCAGTAAGGAGTGCAGAAGCTGTTCTGCCGGGGGTGTTGCTTTTTTGGACATAACTTTTTTTTCCGGCGAAGGCAGTAATTTTTCTCCGGCAACTCAAAAAAAGATTTAGCCCATTATTTAACTTCCGCAAGTTCCCATTAAGTCACATGCTCAATGGGGTTGGGATTTGGCATATCTGCGCCCCTACAATTTAGCGGGACGCCCCGCTAAATTGTAGGGGCGTCCGCCGATTTTTCTTCTTTTTTAATATAAATATCGACAAAACCACTTGTTTTTGCAAAAAAAGCAAAAATAAATAACATTTTCGATAATGAAACTTGTATTACTCTCAACTTGCACTATCTTTGCACACCGAATTAAAGCTTATGATTATGGCAGAAAATACAATTCAGGAGGGTAACAGGAAAAGCCTAAATTTTATTGAACAAAAGGTTGAAAACGATTTAGCGGAAAATCTTAACGACGGACGTGTTCAAACCCGCTTTCCACCGGAACCAAACGGTTATCTCCATATCGGACATGCGAAAGCTATATGCCTGGATTTTGGCGTCGCCGAACAATATGGCGGCAGATGCAATCTGCGGTTCGACGATACGAATCCGACAAAAGAGGATGTTGAATACGTGGATGCGATACAGGAAGACATCAAATGGCTCGGATTTCAGTGGGCGAATGTTTATTATGCATCCGATTACTTCCGGCAGCTGTTCGATTTCGCCGTGCGACTCATCAAGGCCGGAAAGGCTTACGTGGACGAGCAAAGCGCCGAACTGATTGCCGCCCAGAAAGGAACGCCTACGCAGCCGGGCGTTAACAGCCCGTTCCGCGACAGGCCTGTCGGAGAAAACCTGGACCTGTTCTTTCGCATGAATGAAGGCGAGTTTGAGGAAGGCAGCATGACTCTTCGGGCTAAAATAGATATGACCTCGCCCAACATGCACTTCCGCGACCCGATTATCTACCGTATCATCAAACATCCGCATCACCGTACAGGCACAGCATGGAAAGTATATCCGATGTATGATTTCGCACACGGGCAAAGCGATTATTTCGAAGGTGTCACACACTCCCTGTGCACGCTCGAATTTGAAGTGCATCGCCCCCTGTATGACCGCTTTATCGACCTGCTGACGGAAGAAGTGGACAAAGCCGGCGACGGATTTGAAAAAAACAGGGTTTACGACAATTACCGTCCCGTACAGACGGAATTTAACCGCCTGAATTTGACCTACACGATGATGAGCAAGCGCAAGCTACTGCAACTCGTAAAGGAAAACGTCGTAAGCGGCTGGGACGACCCGCGTATGCCGACGATTTGCGGATACCGCCGCCGCGGATTGACGCCGGCGTCAATCCGTAATTTCATCCACATGATAGGTTATACCAAGTATGACGGCATTGTCGACGTCGCACAACTTGAATATGCCGTAAGGGAAGACCTTAACGCGACGGCAAAAAGGGTTGCCGCCGTGATAAACCCGGTAAAACTTATATTAACGAACTACCCCGAAGACAAAGTCGAGACGCTTGATTCGGTTAACAATCCCGAAGACCCTTCTGCAGGCACGCACAAAATAGCTTTCTCGCGCGAACTGTATATCGAAGCGGAAGATTTTATGGAAGACGCTCCGAAAAAATATTTCCGCCTTACGCCCGGACAGGAAGTCCGGCTGCGCTGCTCATACATCGTAAAATGCACGGGATGCAAAAAGAACGAGGCAGGCGAAGTAGTGGAAATTTATGCCGAATACGACCCCCAAACGAAAAGCGGAATGCCGGAAAGCAACCGCAAAGTGAAAGGCACGATACACTGGGTATCGGTAAAACATGCCGTTCCGGCGGAGGTTCGCCTGTACGACCGGCTTTTCATGGTAGAGAATCCCTCGGAGGAAAAAGATAAGGATTTCCATGAACTGCTGAATCCCGATTCCTTGAAAGTCCTCGCAAACTGCTTCGTTGAAGAGGAACTTAAGCAGGCGAAACCCTATGATCATTTTCAATTCCAGCGTATCGGATATTTCAACGTCGACCCGGACAGCACGAACGGCAGGCTCGTTTTCAACCGTACGGTATCGCTGAAAGATACGTGGAGCAAAGTAAAAAGTAAATAAACGAACGAAAGAATGGATAATATTTCATCTTTATTGAAGCGATTTTCCGAATCACAAAAAAGCAATACGACCCCATACTTCGATTCGGACGAACTCGTACTGCTCATTGATTATTTTTTGGATAAAGATGATGTGCCGAATCTGAAAGCAGTGATTGAACTGGGACACGAACTATACCCCGACAATATCGGATTCAGAATTTCGCTATGTAGAACGCTTGTAGAAATGGAGGACTTCGAGTCTGCCCTGCTGCTTGCAGACGATATCGGCATCAAAGGCAATATGGACATCGACCTTATACGCCTGGAATGTTACTGCGAGCTTGACCGGCATAACGATGTGATTGAACTGATTGACAAGCTGACTGCCTTGAACAGCCCGCACCTGGAAGAGGCCGTATATCATACGGCGTGCGTAATGAACGATATGGAAAAGCGTTATCAGGATACATATAATTTTATACAGCATGCCCTGACCATGTTCCCCGATAACCTGGCCCTGAAATCGGAACTTTGTTTCAACCTCGAATTACAGGGAAAAACAAAAGAAGCGCTGACCCTTTGCCACGAACTGCTTGACGAAGACCCCTACTCTGCCGAATTATGGTATATGCAGGGGCGGCTGTATTCGTTGTGCGCAGATCTTGAACGGTCGATAGATTCGCTCGACTTCGCACTGACGTGCATCAACGAAGCGGAGGATTCGGACCTGGAATATGAAATCAAACTGATGAAAGCTTACTGCCTTTATAAAAATGAAAGCTACGAAAAGGCTATCTCCGTATATGAAGAATTAACGCTGCACGAAGATTTCGACAATTCCGAAGTCGGGCGGTTTCTTGCGGAATGTCTCATGAATCTGGAAGAATATGAAAAGGCGTACCACGTGCTAAAGTCAATCATGGACGATAATGAGCAGGAAGACGAAGTCTCCGTTTATGGGAATTTCATATATTGCTGCATAGAAACGGAACGCCGGAAAGAAGCAATCGACGTCTTAAGCGAAGCGCTGAAGCTCTTTGCGAACCGCATCCTGGAATATCTGTCGACATTAAACATGACAAGAGACCAATTGACGGAACCATACCGCGGGAATGAACATATCATCGGCGATCTGGCTCGAAATTACCTGAGCTGTAGTTTACATAATAATTAATGCAATAAATCACGCGATCCGGGAGGTTTACACCTATAAAAACAGCGCCCTCGAATGAAAAAGTCGGATATTTCATTTCACTTCCGCTTTTTTTTCGTACTTTTGTGACCTTTATAAAAATAAATACGGAAAATATTGCAGATATGGCAAAAATAAAAGGAGCAGTCGTTGTAAACACAGAACGCTGCAAAGGTTGTAATTTATGCGTGGTAGCCTGTTCGGTTGATGTGCTCGAATTACATCCCCGTGAAGTTAATAACAAAGGATATCATTATGTATATATGAAAAAACCCGACGATTGTATCGGATGTGCAAATTGCGGATGGGTGTGTCCGGACGGCTGTCTCACTATTTACAAAAAGAAAATCAACAGTTAAAATGGAAGAAGTAAGATTAATGAAAGGCAACGAAGCGATTGCTCACGCGGCGATTCGTTATGGTGCGGACGGCTATTTCGGCTATCCCATTACGCCTCAATCGGAAATACTGGAAACGCTGGAAGCGGAAAAGCCCTGGGAAACGACAGGCATGGTCGTGCTTCAGGCGGAAAGTGAAATCGCTGCGATAAACATGGTTTATGGAGGGGCCGGCACGGGGAAGCGCGTAATAACGTCATCGTCAAGCCCCGGGATAAGCCTTAAACTTGAAGGCATCTCATATATCGCCGGCGCCGACCTGCCCTGCCTCATTGTGAACGTGATGCGCGGCGGTCCCGGATTAGGAACCATACAGCCAAGCCAGGCCGACTATTTTCAAACCGTGAAAGGCGGTGGACACGGCGATTACAGGCTTATCACGCTGGCACCGTCGTCCGTACAGGAAATGGCCGACTTCGTATCTTTAGGATTCGACCTGGCCTTCAAATACCTTAATCCTGCTATAATCCTTGCGGACGGCATGATTGGCCAGCTAATGGAAAAAGTCATACTGCCTCCTTTCAGGAATCGCAAAACGGAGGCCGAAATACTGGAGGAATCGCCGTGGGCGGCTACGGGCAAGACCGCCGGCAGGGAGCGCAACGTCATAACGTCCCTCGAACTCGACCCCGAAATTATGGAAAAGAAAAACCTCCGTTTTCAGGAAAAATACCATAAAATAGAAGAAAACGAAGTTCGCTTCGAAGAATATATGTGTGATGAAGCCGATTATTTGCTTGTCGCGTTCGGGTCGTCGGCGCGCATCTGCCAGAAGGCAATCGAGACGGCGCGCAACGAAGGCCTGAAACTCGGATTATTCCGCCCGATTACCCTTTGGCCGTTTCCTGCAAAAGCGCTTAGCGATTATGCGGATAAGGTAAAGGGGATGCTTTCCGTGGAACTTAACGCCGGACAAATGGTCGAAGATGTGCGCCTGTCCGTAAACGGGAAAATAAAGGTAGAGCACTTCGGACGCCTCGGCGGGATTGTCTTCACGCCCGACGAAATTGTAAACGCCGTAAAAGAAAAACTGACATGAAACGTGGTAGCCGGCTTGACGAATTATTTACATTGCTCTTCATGATTTTGGCAGTCGGAGTAGTCGTCTGTTTTTTTGTTTTAGGCAGCAATAATCCGACTTACCTTATCCTTGGAGGCATAGCCGTATTATTAAGAGTTGCCCAATATATAATGAGATTTTTTTGAATATAAACGTTATACTGAAATTATGGTATTAGACGAAATAATAAAACCCGAAAACTTGGTTTACCGAAAACCAAAGTTGCTTAACGACACCCCGATGCACTACTGCCCCGGATGCAGCCACAGCGTGATACACAAACTCATCGCTGAGATTGTCGAAGAGATGGGTATGGAAGAAAAGACGATAGGCGTTTCGCCGGTCGGCTGCGCCGTCTTCGCCTACAATTATATTGAAATAGACTGGCTCGAAGCGGCTCACGGACGAGCGCCGGCAGTAGCGACTGCCGTAAAAAGGCTTAATCCCGGGAAAATGGTCTTCACGTATCAGGGTGACGGCGACTTGGCGGCAATAGGAACTGCCGAAACAATTCATGCGGCAAACCGCGGCGAAAACATTGTAATCGTCTTTGTCAACAACGCCATTTACGGAATGACCGGCGGACAAATGGCGCCTACGACGCTCTTAGGCATGCCGACCTCCACGTGCCCCTACGGCCGCGAAGTCCCGCTTAACGGTTATCCGTTAAAAATTTCGGATTTGCTGGCGCAGCTCGAAGGAACTTGCCTTGTTACACGCCAAAGTGTAGAGACCGTCGCAGCGGTAAAAAAATCAAAGAAAATGCTGCGGCTGGCTTTCGAAAACTCAATGGCCGGAAAAGGAACATCTGTCGTAGAATTTGTCTCTACCTGTGCATCCGGCTGGAAACAATCGCCGGAGAAAGCGAACAAATGGATGAAAGAGAACATGTTTCCGTTCTATCCTTTAGGCGATTTAAAGAATATATATTAACAAACGCACAATGAAACATGAAATTATTATAGCCGGATTCGGTGGACAGGGCGTTCTTTCCATGGGTAAAATCCTTGCATATTCAGGATTAATGGAGGGAAAGGAGGTTAGCTGGATGCCGTCCTACGGCCCCGAGCAACGCGGAGGGACGGCAAACGTTACGGTTATCCTGAGTGACGACCGCATAAGCTCGCCCATCCTGAATGAATACGATATTGCCATCATCCTGAATCAGCCTTCGATGAACAAATTCGAGTCAAAAGTAAAAAAGGGCGGTATCCTTATTTATGACGGCTATGGAATACAGAATCCCATAAAACGCACCGATATAGATATCTATCGTATCAATGCAATGGATGCGGCGGCTGAACTGAACATGTCTCAGACGTTCAATATGATTGTGCTGGGAGGACTGCTGAAGATCGTGCCTGTGGTAACGCTCGACAATGTGATGAAAGGACTTAAAAAGACGTTGCCCGAACGCCATTACAAATTACTTCCGGCAAACGAAGAAGCAATCCGGAAAGGTATGGACATTATCCAAAAAGTATAATTATCTTTGCCGCCTATGAAACGGGGCTTACTGTACATATTATTTTTTATCTTTTTTTCCGGTGCGCTTTTAGCTCAATCCGCCATGAGAGGATTTTCGCCTAAGCTAAGCGCCGCATCGGAAAATCTGTCCGACAGCCTTCTCCTCCGGGACAGTAGCCGAATAAGCGCCAATCCGGTAACGGCGTTCAGACTCACGGACAAGCTGGGTGAAAAATATATCGCCCCTATGGATACGATGAGGCTTAATTTTTCGAACAGTACGATAATGGAAGGGCGCGGACTTGCGATCGGTTATCTTGCCAACATAGGCTCGCCGGCGCAAAGCCGCATATTTTCGGAGCGTGAGGAAGATAATGATTTTATTTTTGCAAATCCGTACCATTATTATATAACAACCCCCCGAAACGCACTTTTCTACGACGTCAAAGACCCTTACACCAGGTTAAACTACATAAGAGCCGGCGGACAAAAAAACAGGGAAGAAATGCTCAACGGGGTACTTACTACAAATTTCGGCAAAAACCTGAACGTCGGAGCGGATTTTGACTATACTTACGTACGCGGCCAATATACGTCCAACAGTAATAAATTGGTATATTACCGCATCTTCGGAAATTATCTGTCCGACAGGTATGAATTGTATACATACCTGCGCAATTACAATTATTTGAATACCGAAAACGGAGGCATCACAAATGACAGTCTGATATCCTATTTTGACGAATTTAACGACGGCAAGAGACCGCTCGACAGGCAATCATTCCCTACCCGCTTAACAAACACCTGGAACCGTATAAAAGGAGGGCAGTTCTACCTCTCGCATAGATATAACTTAGGATTTTACCGCGAAATGACGGCAGAAGAAATAGAGGAAGCCGGGAAAAAGAAAGAAGCGAAAAGAAAGCGAGATGAACAGAAACTGCAGGAGGATGAACATTCCGGCGAACATGAGGATGCAAATCATGAAGACAACCTGTCGACCGTACCGGATATTTTTTCAGGGGCGGCAGGCGACAGCCCGGAAGACGGGGAAGAGGAGATTAATGCCGTTTTCGTACCCGTATCAAGCATCATTCATACGCTGGAATACGAAAACAACAGCCGGCGCTTTATCTCGAACATGAACGTGATAGATACCTGCTACGAAAACAGGTTCGGCGCGAAGGACGCGACCGTAAACGACTTTACGTCTTCGTGGTACCTGAATAATACGATTGCCTTGTCTCTGCGGGAGGGTTTCCAGGATTGGGCTAAATTCGGACTGACGGCTTATATTGACTTTGAAAAGAGAAGATTCACGCTCCCTTCGGCAGAAGATTCCTTAATCAATACAACAAATTACGACGAATTTTCTACTTATCTCGGCGCCGAACTGTCAAAGCGCCGGGGTAAAGTGCTTACTTATAAGGCAAGGGGCGAGTTTTGCCTCGTCGGAAACGACTTGGGAGAGTTTCGCGCCGACGGTGAAGTGAAAACCCAATTCCGCCTGTTAGGAAAAGAGGCTTACGTAAAAGCCTCCGGATATATTAAAAACCTTACTCCCGCATTTTACTTGCGTCATCATCATTCGCGTTATTTCCTGTGGGATCTCGGATTAAAAAACACACAAAGAGTTTATGTCGGAGGCGAAGTCGATATTAAACAGACGCAAACAACGATCTCCGCCGGGGTGGAAAATATCCGGAACTTCATCTATTTCAACGAAAAAAGCCTCCCCGAACAATATGGAAGCAATCTTCAGGTAATAACCGCACGACTAAAGCAGGATTTCCGATACAAAGCGCTCGGCTGGGAAAACGAGGTGGCATACCAGTTGAGCAGCGAAAAAAGCGTATTGCCTTTGCCCCTGATATCCGCATATACCAATGTTTACTTAGACTTCAAACTGGTGAAAGTATTAAACCTCCAAATCGGCGCGGACGCCCATTATCATACTTCATACTATGCACCGTATTACGAACCGGCCACGCAACAGTTCCGGACACAGGGCGAAGTCAAAACCGGCAACTATCCCGTCATCAACGCATATGCGAATTTCCAATTGAAACAAGCGCGATTTTTTATTTCGGGATATAACCTGAGTTCGCTTTTCATCAAGCCGACCAACTATTTTTCGTTAACCCATTATCCGCTGAATCCCATGATGATAAAACTTGGAATCTCTGTTTTCTTTAATAATTGAGAATTGAGGAGATAATTTATACTCAAACAGAATTGGTTTGCGAAAAAAACCACTCCGATTTTATACTTCACGCGGGATCATTTTATGCATTGCGAGCCTGACCCGCAATCCCTTCTGTTGCATCGGAGAGTTCCGGCTTTCGCCGGAATGACGGTTCTGCTTTTCGTCCGTCATTCACTTTCCATTTTTTTATGGAGATATAAAAATAATCGCCGAATCATTGAAAGAAAACGGCTAAATCTTTTTTTGAGGTGCCGGATAGACCTGCAATCGATAAAATTAAAAGAATCACTCACTTCTTTTATCTCCCGCGGCGGAAATTAAAAGAATCAGTTGCTTCTTTTGTCTCCCGCGGCCGGGTGGTCAAAAACAGGGTTGCACTCGAAGTGGCGGCTAATGAAATGCGCCGCGTAATAAAGTGCGACCCGACGGCACGGTTTTTTTATAAGAGTTTGATGCGCGACATGGAACGAATCAAAAAACAGATTAATGGCATTGAGCAGAAAATCTCGGGCGAGAATCGCTACAGTTTTGTCAGGCGCAAGCCGGTTGAGAAAAGCAGGTCAGAACTCGAAGCGAAATCGGGATAATCCTCGAGCAG
>JAISEJ010000200.1 GCA_031264155.1 Tannerella sp.
GGACTGATAGAAGTATCGCTTAAAATACCCGATAATGTAGCGATTACCGGTTCTTTCGAATTACACTTGCCTTATGGGTTCGGTCTGGCTTTCGGTGAGGATCGCAAATACAACTCGAAGCTGGCGGATGAATTTGCGGAATCTTCGGAATTAAGTATTACAAGGAATGACGACAGTACCTATATGTTTGATATATCCCTGATTCCGGTATCGCAAAGCAGTATGCTGCGCTCGGATCCGGAAAAGAAAAAAGTACTGGACATTGCGTATACAACTTATGGTGACGCGCGGAAAGGCAGTAAAGACGTTTATGACGCCAAGTTTACTGATGTCAACTTTGTGGTAATAGAGGCTGAAGGTAATTACGAAATCAAGGAAGAACAGATAGATATTGAAGTTAAGATCAAAGCGTACGAGGATCCTGACGGCAATGAGTTTGTGAAAGAAAAGGAAAACATCTTTGCTTATATCAAAGATAATCGCCTGTACGTTAATACGGCTAAAGCGGAAACCGTTTATGTGTATTTACTGAACGGAAGCACCGTCATGACAAAAGAAAAAACGGAAGGGACGGCCATATTTGACCTGGATGTCCGGGAAAAGATTCTTATTGTAAGAGGTACTTCCGGATGGGCGCAGAAAGTTGTGAATCGATAGCGTAATTTTGACATATCAGGAAGCCGGGTCGGGGGGAAGATGCTCCCGGCCCGGTTTTTTTTGTGCTGTTTGTCTTTTTCCTGAAGTATTTTTATTCCCGAACGGTTCGTAATGTCATTGCAAATACAGGCGTTTGGCCAAAAAAGAAAAAAATGTTTCCTCAAAACGCATTATTTTTCATATTATGTTTTTATCTTTGCTCACAAATTGAAAGAAATATCATTAAATTGTTTTTATTATGTCAACTAAAAAATTTTTACTCGAAGAGAAAGACATTCCGGCAGCATGGTATAATATTGTTGCGGACATGAAGAACAAGCCGTTACCGCCGCTTAATCCGGCGACGAAACAGCCGTTGAACCCCGAAGATCTCTATCCTGTATTCGCGAAATCGCTTATTTCACAGGAGTTGAATCAAACGGATTCGTGGATAGAAATACCGGAAGAAATACGCGAGATGTACAAACTGTGGCGTCCGACGCCTTTGGTTCGCGCCTACGGGCTGGAGAAAGCGCTTGATACGCCGGCGCATATTTACTTTAAGAACGAAAGCGTCAGTCCGGTAGGCTCTCATAAGCTTAATTCCGCGATTGCACAGGCTTACTACTGCAAAAAAGAAGGTATTACGAATATCACTACGGAGACGGGCGCCGGTCAGTGGGGCGCTGCCATGTCGTATGCGGCAAAGGCGTTCGGCCTCGAACTGGCGGTTTATATGGTGAAGATAAGCTATGAGCAGAAACCTTACCGCCGTTCTATTATGCAGACGTTCGGTGCGCAGGTAATCGCTTCGCCGAGCATGAGTACAAAAGCCGGGCGTAAGATTCTGACAGACAATCCGCAGTATATGGGCAGTCTTGGAACGGCCATTTCGGAAGCTATTGAGTTGGCGCTGCAAACGCCTAATTGCCGTTATGTGCTGGGCAGCGTCCTCAACCATGTGGTGCTTCACCAGACGGTGATAGGGCTTGAAGCCGAGAAGCAGATGGAAATGGCCGGCGAATATCCGGATGTTGTGATTGCCTGTTTTGGCGGAGGGTCAAACTTTGGCGGGATAGCGTTTCCTTTCCTGCGCCATAAATTTGCGGAAGGTAAAGATGTGCGTGTCGTTGCCGCGGAACCGGCGTCATGTCCTAAACTTACACGTGGCGTCTTTCAATACGATTTCGGCGATGAGGCCGGTTACACGCCTTTCCTGCCCATGTATACGCTTGGTCATACATTCGCTCCTCCTCATATTCATGCGGGCGGACTGCGTTATCACGGAGCGGGGACGATTATCAGCCAGCTTAATAAAGACGGTTTTATAGAGCCGGTTGACATTAAGCAACTGGATGCGTTTAAAGCCGCAGTCCTTTTTGCACAGACCGAAAGCATCATCCCGGCACCCGAATCGTCACATGCAATCGCCACGGCCATTCGTGAGGCGGAAAAAGCAAAAGAAGAAGGCAAGCCGAAAACCATATTATTTAATCTTTCCGGTCACGGCTTGATTGATTTGGCTTCATACGACAGTTATTTTGCCGGCGATTTGTCAAATTACGAATTGTCCGATGCGGATTTGGCGAAAAGTATCGATCCGCTGGAAAAGATAATATAAAAATAAATGCCCGGCCTGTTCACCTTGAACCGGCCGGGCATTATAATCCTGTTTCCTTATTTATAGGCAAACAATCCGATACTATAGTCCTGTGATTGTAACCGTTTTCCCATCAATTGTTTCCTTTTTCATGTAGAGTTTGTCGTCCCATGTCCTTTCCGGGCGACGGTCGAAAATTGCCAGCCACCCTTCGGCACATCCATAGACGTCCATATAACGGAGCGTTTGCTCAATACCTTTCTGCAGAGATTTTTCACCGCGCCATAATTTAAGTTCCAGCGGATACTTTTGTTCTTCGTAAACAACGCACAAGTCAAGGCGTCTTGTTTCTGCCGCCATTTCGCGGATAATCTGTCCGCCGCCGTTCACTACCCGTTGGAGGAATGCCATCAGAATCAAGTGGGGGGCTGCTTCCTTATAATCGAAACGTTCTATCCATATAGCGCTGTTCTCACGCCAGAACTGTTGGAAATCGCGCATCAGGTAATCCATGTCTATCCGTCCGTCTTTGAGATAGCGGGGCATCTGATACAAACTCGTATCCTGCGATAAGACCTGTTGTGTATTGTATGTCAATGTGCGTGCAATGACCTCGGCATAAACAGGATTTGCCGGAGCTAACCGTCCTTTGGTTTCGGAAATCAATCCCAAATCTTTAACATACATGAAGTCATCGGATAGCCTGTCGAAAAAATCTTCGCCGGTGATAATGGGTTCGATAACTTTGCGTACGCGTTCTTCTTTCAATCTCTCAAGCAAACTGTCGATATGCGTATCCCGGCGCATGATAATTGTCTGAATCGCTTCCCTGACGAATCCGGCAGTAACCGGTTTCGTATAATCCGATTGCAGCATCTTGTCAATCACTTCGCGGGCAATGGCATTGACCAGCCACGGCTGACCTTGCGTCTGTTCATATACTAATTCGACAGCATCTTCCTCAAATTTTTGCCCTGTATCGTCCGTATGTTGTTGATAGAGCGTGGTGATTTCTTCTTTGGTGAAATTTTTCAGCGTCAACGATTCCGTAACAATATTGAATGGGCTTGCACTTCCGAGCGATTGGCTGTCGGGACGGATTTTCGCCTTGTAGTCGCGGATATTGCGCATGCCTACCAATGCGATGGAATGGACAAAAATCCGGAGAGGACGGCTGTTATATCCTTCCCGCAATTGCCGCAGGAATAAAATCAGCGTATCTTCACTCAGGCAATCCGCCTCATCAAAAAGAATGATGAATGGTTTGTCCAGTAACATGCTGAAGACCGTGAGTTCTGTACCTAATACACCTGTAAAGTCGGTGTAATCCGCTTCTTTGGCAAACTCCGCCCAATGAGGAATATCCGAAAATCGGAGTGTGTTTTTTATGTGCTTTACGATTGCCGGGAGGCCTTTCTCCGCGTCGGTTATGTTTTGTATGTTTTCCAAAGAACAGTATAGCGCATAATATTTTCCACCTGTATTGAGTCGTTGTGTTAAATCTTTCAGGTAAGTTGTCTTTCCGCTCTGACGCGCCGCATGAATCACAAAATACTGTTTCATGTCAATCAGTTCTTCGACGCCATGCAGGCGCGAAGATGCTTCTATCATGTAATGCTCTGCCTTATAGCAAGGACCTGCTATGTTAAAATATCTCATAATCAATTTTGCATTAATATATCGGTGTAAAATTACAATTATTTCCCGAGATTTCCTCGTTCATTTATACATTTCTTCTATTTGTCCGGCATAATTACGGGCGATTACCGGCCTTCGCAGTTTTAAGGTGTCGGTGATTTCGCCTTTGGCCATGGTAAACGGCTCCGCGAGAAGGGTGAAACGTTTTATCTTTTCGTACGAAGCGAATTTTTTCTGGCAATCTTCAATGATTGACTGATAGAAACGAATGATTTCTTCTTTGCCGGTCAGCTCTTTGCGACTGTCGAACGGGATGTCTTTTTTCCGGGCGTAATTTTCAAGGTTTCCGAAGTCGGGTACAATCAGTGCGCTTACAAATTTATATGTATCGGCAATAACGACGCATTGCTCTATATATGCGTTCCCGCTCATGCTCAACTCTATCGCCTGGGGAGCAATATATTTCCCGTTTGATGTTTTAAACAGGTCCTTGATGCGTTCGAGGAAATACAGCGTGTCTCCTTCGAGCCGTCCTGCGTCGCCGGTTCGGAAGAATCCGTCTTCGGTGAATGCTTTTGCCGTTTCTTCCGGTTTATTGTAATAGCCGGGCGTAACCGTTTTTCCTTTCACCAGAATCTCATTATTACTTTTGTCTATGCGCACCTCAATATCCGGCATAATCGCGCCGATAGAGCCTATCACGTAATTCTCATTGGGATAACAGCATACCGTTGCGGAAGTTTCGGTCAGTCCGTATCCGCACATTATCGGCATGTTTACCGACAGCAAGAACTCTGCCATGTGGTCGGCTAACGGCGCTCCTGCGACGGGGAACAGCCGTCCCCTGTCTAAGCCGACTACCTTTTTCAGTAAAGTAAAAGCCGTTTTATCATAAAAATGAAATTTGAACGCAAGCCAGGCCGGCGCCTTTATATTCTTGTTCCTGTATTCAAGGATATAACGGCGGCCTGTATGGACGGCATGTTTCAGGATTTTTTTCATGAAACCGGGCGAATGTTCTATTTTCTCCTGTACGCCGGCATATACTTTCTCCCAGAAACGCGGCACGTTACACATAAGGGTCGGACGCACTTCCGGCAATATTTGCTGTATCTTTTTCGGGTCGTGGTTGATTGCGATACTTATTCCCTGGGAAATGCACAGGCATGACCATGCTTTCTCGAAGATATGCGTCAGCGGGAGGAAGCACATCGAGACATCCCTGTCGTTAATCATGGGCAGCCGTATATCGTGTATCCTCATCACTTCCAGCATATTCTCATGGGTGATGATTACGCCTTTCGATTCGCCGGTTGTGCCGGAGGTGTAAAGAATCATGGCTATGTCCGATTTCAGGGCTTCGTTGCGGCGTATTTTCACATTCACTTCCGCATGTGCATGGTCTCCCAGCCGTATAAACTCATTGAAATATACGGAAGTTTTATCTTCGGGATGGCGGACAACGTTATCATCGAATATCACGAGATGTTTGAGGACGTCCGTTTCCTTTTTTACTTTCCAGGCATTGTTGTACTGCAGTTGCTCCCCGACAAAGAGCAGGCGTATGCTCGCATCTTCAACAATATACCGGATTTGTTCGGGTGAACTGGTGGCATACATCGAGACTTCTGCGGCGCGTATCCCGAATGCCCCGAAGTTTGTGTAAAAGCATTGAGGCATGTTCGGGGCATAAATGCCGATATTTTCCCGCACCTCAATTCCATATTCGATCATGGCTTGCGAAGTCAGGCGCACTTTTTCCGCAAAGCTGTTCCACGAAACGGTTTCCCGGTTCCCGCTTTCATCACGATATAAAAGCTCCTGCCGCTGGCCGTATTTCTCTGCCTGATGATAGACTAAATCGGCAAAATGACTGTTTGTATAAGACATATGTTTGAATTAAAATTGTGTAGTAATTTCCGGCTGATTTTGCCCTTCATGCTTAAGCAAGAAGCATTTTTCCGGCTGATTTTATCCTTCGTGCTTAAGCAAGAAGCATTTTTCAAACTTGTTTTTGCCATTTTCTTTTTTACACATTACGTAAATCATAATTTGTGAATTACCTTCATCAACTGTTCGCCGAGGCCGATTGTGTAGCCCTGCGAAACAAAGACGATACGCCCGAACGTGTCGGCAATGACGAATACCGGCAGTGCATCAGGGTCGGACAGTTTCATTGCTTTGGTTATCATCTCCGTGATCCCGTCGTTTGCATCAACGCCGTAGGAAATCGTAGCGGGCAAAGCGCCGAACTCGTTTTTATCGAACAGGTTCAGCTCCTGTTCGTTTTTAAATAACAGAATGATGCTGCGGTTCCATTTTTCAAAATCTCCTTTCAGCTTGGCGATGTCGCGCATGGCATGGTTCGTAGGTTCCTGGCGCGGCCCTAAGATGCCGATGATGAAATATCCGCGTCCGGAGGTATTCAATATGCTTGTTTCTTCCCCGTTCCCGGCGTTACGAAACGTCGCTTCGGCATTAATGCTCCCGATAACCCGGAGGTCGTCCGGAGCTTCGCGCATGGTAAGTGCGACCGATGTTGTCCGGTTC
This sequence comes from Tannerella sp., assembly GCA_031264155.1. Classification (GTDB taxonomy): domain Bacteria; phylum Bacteroidota; class Bacteroidia; order Bacteroidales; family Tannerellaceae; genus Tannerella. Next base: position 6,425 of record JAISEJ010000200.1, read on the forward strand.
TTTTCCACAGTGAAAAAAGTGATATGCGCCAGTACTTTTCCGCTGGCCATACGTGTTCCGGTAGTTAGCATATAGTGGCCTTCGTCCATTGTTAACGGCTGGCGAAGCAAATCCCTCCATGTATCGCCGCCTCCCATATCAACCTGGTTTCTCGAATCGAAATTAAGCGTTTGCAGTCCGGCGTCCGGCAGTAATTTCGACAGGGTAAAATGACTGTAATACTTGGGATTATCAAGCGCTTTTACCGTATTATATGTAGCAACGACAGACCCCTGACCGGCCGTAGTTTGTCCGTCCGCATCAAAATCCACATCCGTCCATCCGCTGTCATAATATTGTACCTTTTTCGTTACCGGTTCTATACGGGCGGGAATACTCAGGCTGCGCGCTACGGCAACGAAGAAGATGTTTCTCGAATGAGAATCCGCCGTGCGGGCTTTCCATACGCCGACGGGCATTACCGGGATACGTTGCGGGTTTTGGTCATTGCGCACGTTTATATTTTTTTTAACCCAGTCAACCAGCATCTGCGGATTCTTACAGGCGTCTCCGGCAAACGAACGCTCTATATTTTCCTTGAAAAACTTTTTGTACGGGGTTAACAGTTCGTTCGATACGCGGGGATTAAGGACATATTTCTGCAGGAGACGTTGCACTTCTTCGGCTGAGCATGGAGCGTTGAGCGTTGAGTTTGGTGTATTGTTCAGGTGGTCAAGGAAAACTTCTGCGGGCGTGTCGCGCAAATCTTTGTCCGAGACGGCGTTTAGCAAACTTAATGCCCTTGTCATCATGCTGTCGGGCGTTTCTTTCAGGAATTTTTCAATCTCGGCGTAGTTACCGCGACTTTTGACGAGTATCCCGGCGGCGAGCGTTTTGTAATCTTCTTCCCCGGCCTTTTCGCCGGTGTAGAACGTCGATACATATTTATTCCGTATGGCGTCTTCTTCGCGCAGACGTTTTTCGTTCTCGTTTTTTTGCTTGTCCGTAACTTCGACGGGACTGCTTCCCTCGACGGGAGGTACAATGTCAAGTTCGAATGTTGCCGTATCGCCCGGCGTTTTATCTAAAACAACCGTCAGGCGATCCTCTTTGCCGAATGATATTTTACCGTATCCGAAACGGCCGTCTTTTGTCGCCCAGACAAGCATGTCGCCCTTACCCGCCGATAAGGAACCGCTACCGTCTTTGCCGGTCATTTTCTTTGCAACGGTATAAAATTCCGCGTAATTATATAATTTAAATTCAACCGAAGCCCCTTCGACGGGTACGCCTTCGGTATCGGTAACCGTTACGGCCGATTTTGCTGTTGGCGCGTAGTTGTCTATCACGTTTATTTCCGTGTAGCATCCGGTGCGTTCCATTACCTCTTCGGGGCCGTCATAATGGCCGAACGCCTTTGTGTGCATCAACATTCCGCGATATGCGGAAGCGTTGAACCAGCCGAGGTTAAGCACCGGTTCCGGTTCACATGCGCCCATGAAATACCATTTGCCGTCCACCCAGGCTTCCACCCATGCGTGGTTATCGTCCGTATGCGCCCATCGTGGCGTATATACCTGGCGGGCCGGGATGCCGACCGACCGCAGGGCGGCTACCGTAAAAGTAGATTCCTCGCCGCACCGTCCGTATGCCGACCGGACGGAAGCAAGCGGCGAACTGGTCCGCGCATCGGACGGCGTATAGATTACCTTTTCGTGGCACCAATGGTTGACCTCCAGAACGGCATCGTATAAAGATAGATGACTGACCCTTTCTTTCAATTCATCGTAGAAAATCATGCGACTTTCGTCGAGATTCTCATTATTAACCCTTACCGGCAGGACAAAATGCCGGAAAATCATTTCGGGGATGTCCTTCCCCCAAGGCATTTCTTCGCGTACCTTGAATGAAGAACGTATGTTTCGGAGATAAAAATCCCCTCCATAATCCGCAATATCGCCGATCGGCATATAAGCATATAAAAATTCCAGGGCTTCCCTTTCGCGGAGGGTCATTTCTCTTTCAAATACGAGAAACAGCGTTGGAGTAGCGAAGTAAGTTTTTTTCGTTTCCAACGCTTCCCGGACTTTCGCCCGGTAATCCCTGTCGGTAATGAAATGACCGGATTGATCCGATGTGCATCCTGCAAATAAGATGTTTATGATAAAAAACAATAGTAAGAGATACTTTTTCATAATAGAAATTAAATATAAAGTGTTTGATGATGCAAGTTCAATAAATGAATTTGTATAACGTTTAATAGCGAATGGAATCATAAGTTTCGTTTTAAAATTTGCACAGCAAACGTACATAAAATAATTCAATTACATATAGACGGATAAAAATTTCTTTCTGAATTTATAACATCTGTTTATAGGGCTGGTTTGGAAGTCTGAAAATTTGCGATATCACCAAAATGTATTATCTTTGTTGCAATATTAGATAAAGTGATGAATAAAATAAGATTAAATCCGTTGAATGATTTTCTGTTCATGAAATATATGGGCGAGAAAGGAGACGAAGAACAGCTTCTGGCCTTTTTGAATGTTGTGTTGCGCAAGACTGGCAATGACGGGATTGTGTCGGTAAAAATTCTTGAGACCAAGTTGTCGGCAGACATTATCGGCGACAAGTCTAGCATTATGGACCTACGTGCGGAGATGGACAACGGTACGAGAGTAAACATTGAAGTGCAGCTCCGCAATGTCGGCAACATGGACAAACGAAGCCTGTTCTACTGGAGCCGCGAGTACGGCAAAAGCATACAGGTCGGAGATGACTACGACGACCTGCCGCGTGTGATAACCATCAATATCATCGATACCGAACTGCTACCGATAGATCGGGTTCATGCAAGTTTCCACCTTTGGGAGGATGACGACAAAGACTACATGCTCACGGACATGATGGAAATACATTTCATAGACATGGTCAAGTTCCGCCGCCTGAAGGGAAAAGACATAGAGCATAATCTTCTTCACCGGTGGTTGACCTTTTTCGATAAAACCGCAAGCGATCAAACAATACAAAAAATAATAGAAATGGATACGTCAATAGGAAAAGCGCATGAAAAAATCATGTCCGTAGCGCAGGACAGCGAGATGCTGCATCAGTACCAGATGCGTGAAATGGCAATTATTGATTATGCCAGCGGCATCAGTAACGCAACAATAAAAGGTATAGCTATAGGTGAGCAGAGAGGCGAACGGAAATCACAAGTAAAATATGTTTTGAAGTTATCCCAAAAAGGTATGTCGGCTGAAGATATTGCTGAATTAATCGATTTGTCGATTGAAGAAGTGACTAAAATTCTCAACACCAATTGAGGCTGACGGGACATAGTATCCGATACACGTATAATTTCAAGGATTTTCCGGTTTCATCACGACTCCGACGCTTTTTTTTCCGTCCATTTTTATGATGACCGGGTTGTCGAAACGTACGAGGCGTAAAAAACGGGTTTCTTCGACGGCGGGTTGTGCGTTTAAAAAATCTTCGTCGAAGATGTCATTATTCGTTGGGTTGATCGTAAAATATCCGGCGCCGCACGACGTCAGATTCTGGAAGAAATGCGTCCCCTGGCTCGGATCAACGGGATATTTGGCCAAACTGTATTCCACGATGACGCGCGCATTACTTATATGCGGCCATTTGACAGGTATGCCGAGCCACGTGTCGCTGCTTCCCCAGCGTCCCGGCCCGGCCAGGACGTAACTGTCGTCATTCCCGGTGAATTGGCGGTTTATTTTTTCGATTTCGTAAGCGATCAGCTGGTTGTTGGATGAATTAAAAGCGTCGGCCTTTACATATAATATATGATGCACATTATTTATGATCCCATGCCCGAGTGCGCTTTTTGAAAACAGGATCGTATCCTTTTTATCAATCAATTCCAAATTTTCGTCAATCATCTCTTTCTGATCAACGATCGGCCGGATCTGGAGCATGTAAAACGACCCTTTATCGCGACAATCGGGTTTAATATCGACGGCAAACTCTATTTCTACGGGCCGTCCCATCTCCTTTTGCCCTATTTCGAGCAACTGATTGAGCGTATCGCTCAAGGGAAGCATGTCGTATTGCAGTATATTGGCAAACGATAAAATTTTCCTTCCTCCCGGATAGTATCCGTCGCGTATGACCTGATCCTGCGGATCGTATGTGGAAGATATATATTTCAGTATACCGTCGTTGTCCGCATCTTTAACGGAACGTTTAACCAGATTGAACGAATCATTCGCTGCCAGATGCAACGCCGAATCACTCATGTCCAGCGCCAGGAATTGAGTTTGCGTTTCGCGGAGAGCGAAATCCAGCGTACTCATCTGCAAAATATTGTGAGGGTGGCGCGGGGAGAACCTTAATGTGACGCCCCCGTCAACAACATATTTCCCAAGTCCGAGGGCAATATTGGCGATTCCATCGTCCGCCGTTTCATTTCCGATCGGATAGAAATTGAGCGATTTGGCCACGCCGCTTATTGTCGGATAGAAATGGTCGCCGTATGGACGTCCTGCGACTTCCTGTAGTACGATGGCCATCTTTTCACTTTCAATCAGATTGCTCGTTGCCGTCATATAAGCTTTACTGTCCCTGTAAAACACAGAAGCATAAACCCCTTTGATAGCGTCGCTCACCGATCGGAGCATCTCGTATTTATCAGACATCCTGGGCACCATATAAGTCGAGTATACGCCGGCGAACGGCTGGTAATGGGCATCCTCAAGCAAGCTCGACGAGCGGATGGCAATCGGACGCCCGATAACTTCCAAAAAGGCCATCAGGTCGTCAATAAGACGCATAGGGAGGCTCGCACGCAGGAAATATTGCAGCATCTCGTCGTCCTCAATGTCGCTCAGGGCAACCGAATACAGATTATTCGATTCCATGAATTCATCGAATATATCGGTACATAAAACGACAGTTTTCGGGATGTCTACGGGAAAATTTTCTTTTTCCAGTTGAGGGTAACGTTTTATCATAGCGCCGATGAAAGCGAGGCCGCGCCCTTTGCCTCCGAGCGAACCGTCGCCGATACGCGCAAAATTACTGTATTCATCGAACCGTTCTTTCTGATAAACGGCCACGACGCCGAAATTTTTCATCCGGCGGTATTGCACGATTATGTCGAAGATAAACTGCCGGGCTTCGTCCATATCCTTATAGGCACTCACATCCACCTGTTTCAGCAGTTCGGCAGGCGGAAACATCGCCCGCGAATAGAAAAAGCGGGAGAAATGATTGCGTGAAAGATGATATCGCAACGAATCATCGGGAATCGCCATCATTTTGTGTTGAAGATCTTTCAGGTCTTTGATGCGCATGATCTCCTCTTTCGTTTCGGGGTTCAGGATAACGAAGTCACCGAACCCGAAACGTTGCATAATCTTCTTTTTCAGTTCACGTGCATACGTTTTCGATAATTTATAGATAAACGACGCGCCCAGCTCTTTTGCATATTTCAGATTTTCCGGGTCGGACGATTCGAGAATGATCGGGATAGGCCCCCCTTCCCTGCGCACATAGCTGCAAAATCTGTATCCGGCCGAAGGATCTTTTTCGCCATCGCGCATGAAACTGATGTCCGATATAATGCCGAGTATATTATCCTTGTAATCGGTAAAAATGCGCATCGCTTCTTCGTAAGTCCGTGCCAGCTTGATTTTCGGACGTCCCCTCATGCGCAGCGTTTTCTGGTGTTCGTTCAGCGCCTCTTTGGCAAACTCCATGCTTTGTTCGAGCACGAATTTATACAAATGCGGCAGAGTTGCCGAGTAAAAACGAATGGAATCCTCGATCAGAAGGATGATCTGCACCCCTACGCTTGCCGTGTCGTCGGGCGCGTTCATTTTGTCTTCGATCAGTTTGATGATGGCCAGCAGCAGTTCCGAGTTGCCTAACCAGCTAAAGACGTAATCTATGGCGCTAAGATCTTCGTTTGCAATACTTTTCGATACCTCTTTCGAAAAAGGCGTCAGGACGACGATCGGTATTTCCGGATAGTTCAGTTTGATGTTCTTTGCCGTTCCGAATATATCGCGGTCGACCATATTCGGCATAAAGATAATCAGGTCGAAACCAAGGTTCTTCAGTTCGTTCAGTGCCTCCTCTTCGGTTGTCGCCTGCGTGAATCGCGGCGGGTAGCGCAGGCTTAAAGAAGTATATTCGTTAAAAATCTGTTCGTCGACGCGCCCGTCGTCTTCGAGCATAAACGCATCATACTTTGTTGCGATCAGCAATATGTTGAAGATGCGTTTCTGCATCAGGTTCGCAAACGATGTATCTTTGAAAGCCACATGTCGAAATTCCTGTATACCACTCATAATT
>JAISEJ010000227.1 GCA_031264155.1 Tannerella sp.
ATAACACTAATTAATTAAAATGATAGACATTATGAACCGGAAAGTAACAATAGCAAGTTTGATTATACTGATTACCGTCAGTAGTTCCGTAAATGCACAGACAACAAGTGCAACCGCTAATCCTGCACAGCAGGAGGCCGTTTATATTAAAGGCGTTCGATTTGTAGATGCCCTGTTGGATAAATGGATTACCGAGTATTCAAAGACGCATCCCGGCGTATCGCTGTCTATTGCCGGCAAGGACAATACGCACGAACATTCAATTGAGGTTATACCGTCCGGAATACGGGATGACGACGCCTTGCAGACGACGGCAACGGCCATCTCTTTCGGTAAGTATGCCGTTTTGCCGATTGCAGGGAAAGACAACGCATTGCCGGATGAACTCAAAAAGAAAAAACTGAATGAAAAACGTATCCGGGAATTATTCTTTGAGAAAGACTTCCTCGCCGAAGACGCAGAACCGGACAAAAAGGAAAAATACGACGCTACGGTTTATTCGAGCAACAGCTCTTATTCGGTATCCCATTCCTTTGCCGGACATTTCGGGTATGAAGCAAGCAGTCTGAAAGGTAAAAAGATTGCCGGCGATGATATTTACCTGAACAATGCCGTAAAAAAGGATGTCAAAGGAGTTAGCTTTAATAATCTAAACTACATTTTCAATATAGAATCGCGGCAATTAAACGACGGTATTACGCTGCTTCCGCTGGATGTAAAAAAGGAATATGCCGAAGTGCTGAACGTGCAAAACCTGGACGAAACAATCGCACTGCTGGAAAATAAAAGCATCGGCCTAATACCGGTAGAAGAACTCTCATTTGTATTGCCCGAAAAAGTAAGCCCGGCAACGCTTCAGTTCCTGGAGTGGGCGCTTTCGGAAGGGCAGAATTACATCAACCCTTTCGGTTTCCTCCGGTTGGATACAAAAACGATCGCCCAGCAGCAAAAGAAAATATCCGCATTGGAAACAAAATTACTGGCACATAAATAAATCAGACTATCAACCAAAAGCGCCCTCCACACCGCTCTGCTAACCGGATAAGAGGACGCTTGATACTAATCAATTAAAAATCATGACAAAAATAACTTATTTTTTGTTATTCACAATCCTTTTCTTTCCGTTTTCCGGTTTTGCACAGGGAAACGAAGTGAAAATAAGCGGGAAAGTGCTTGATGAGGCCACGCGGGAACCGATTATCGGGGCAAGTATTTTTCTTGCCGATTCCAAAGGGAAAGGAACGGTCAGCGATGCAGACGGAAGTTTTTCCCTTGTCGTCAAATCGCTTCCAGTTACTATTTCCATCAATTATTTAGGCTACAAAACGCAGGAGGTGGACATTTACGAATACGCAGAACCGATCGTCGTGGAACTTGGCGAAAACAGGAATACTTTGGACGAGGTCGTAGTTGTTGGTTACACTACGGCCAAGAAATCAAGCTACACGGGTTCGGTAGCCGTTGTTGGCATAAAGGATTTGGAAAAACTACAAATCACGTCCATGGGAAAGGCGCTTCAAGGCACTGTTCCGGGGCTCCAATCCATCGCGCAGGCGGGGCAGCCGGGAAGCGATGCATCGCTTTTTATCAGGGGTATTGGCTCTGTAAACGCTTCGTTGTCGCCATTGTATGTGGTAGACGGTGTGGCGGGTGCGAATCCCAACCAGATCAGCGGCAAGGAGATTCAGTCCATCTCGGTGTTGAAAGATGCTACTGCCAGCGCTCTTTACGGTTCGCGGGGCGCAAATGGGGTAATTGTGATTACTACCCGGTCGGGCAATCTCAACACCAAGCCCGTCGTGAACTTCTCTGCCGATTACGGCTACACGGGTCGTGCCGTAAAGGACTACGAATACCTGACACAATCGGAATATTACGAACTTCAATGGGAAGCTATCCGCAATACGCGGCTTGACAACGGTGCAACGGCTGCAGAAGCCGCACAATACGCCACGGATAATATAGTCGATGTTTTGAAGGTGAATATCTTCGGGGCGCAATACCCCCAACCGATAGGCACGGACGGCAAGTTAGTGACAGGTGCAGTGCCTTTGTGGAATGACAACTGGAGTAAAGCCATTTCGCAGACAGGCATCCGTCAGCAATATGACCTGAGCGTGAGCGGTGGTAGCGACAATACTAAATATTTCTTTTCGGGCGGCTATTTGAAAGAAGAGGGTTGGATTAAGACCTCCGAGTTTGAACGCTATAATTTGCGCGCCAATGTCCATTCGAAAGTCAATCAGTGGTTTTCGGCGAGCGTGAACGTGTCGCTGTCGTCGAGTTTTCAAAAATCACCGACGCAGAGCGACAGCAATATGGGCAACTTTGCCAACTTTCAGCGTTTGATCTCCGACATTTATCCTGTGTGGGAACGCAATGCTGCCGACGGCTCGCTTGTGTTGGACGCAAACGGCAACAGGGTATGGGATTACGGCACCTGGCGACCCACTACGGCTTGCAGTGGCATCAATATTCTGGGTAGCGCCGAACACGAACTGTCGGGCAGCCGGACGGAAGCAGCATTAGTAAGAACCGGCTTCGACATTACGTTTGCTCAGGGGTTGTTTCTGAAAACGACCGCTAGCGTCGACTATCGCACCAGCACATCGCATACCTATTCCCATCCCTATTATCGCACGGGTGTGATTGCAGACGGAGAAGGTTCGGCGGGCCGGAGTTCGAGCCGCGACTTCAGATATACGGTCAACAGTTTCCTTGATTACACGCTGAATCTCGACGACGGCACCCACGTCATCAATCTGCTGTCTGGTCCTGAAGTGTACGCGATAACCAACTCGTCGCTGTCGGGCAGTCGGACAGGTTTCCAGGTGTTGGGCAAAAACGAGCCGTCGGCAGGCACTACCAGCGGCACATTTAGCGGTACGTCAAGCGACTACCGTCTGGCAAGTTACCTGGGCAAGCTTGACTATGCGCTGTTGGATCGCTATCATGCTTCCGTCAGTTTTCGTCGCGACGGTTCCTCGCGTTTCAGCAAGCAGTCGCGGTGGGGTAACTTCTGGTCGGTCGGCGCGGCATGGAATGTAAAAAAGGAGACATTCCTTGCTGCCCGGAGAGATATTGACAATCTCAATCTGCGCTTCAGTTACGGTGCGCAGGGCAACGATAATGTGGGGAACTATGCATATGGCGGGTTTTATTCCATCTATAACAGTCTGGATAAGTTGGGGCTTGTGCCGTCCGACCTGCCCACGCCCGAATTGAAATGGGAGACCAATCTCAATCTGAATGTGGGCGTTGACGTTGCGTTGTTTGCCAATCGCCTGATTGTTCAAATTGATCTTTACAACCGGCAATCGAAAGACTTGTTGTTCACTCGCCCGCTGTCGCCTTCGACGGGATATAGCGGTATCGACGCCAACATCGGTTCGCTGAGCAATCGCGGTATCGACGGACAAATCACGGGCGTGCCTGTTCGCACCCGCGACTTTCAATGGGATATTACGCTCAATTTCGGACATTACAAAAACAAAATTACCAAATTGCCGCAGGACGAAATTCTCACCGGCTCCATCGGGCAGTACGGCAACACCAAAAAGATGGTGGAAGGCGGTTCGGTATATGATTTCTATATTAAGGAATGGGCGGGTGTGAATCCTGAAAACGGCAATGCACAGTGGTGGAAAGACGTAACGGACGCACAGGGCCAGGTTACGGGACGGGAGAAGACCGAAGATCAAACGAAAGCGACGCCTTATTTCCAGGGAAGTGCATTGCCTAACCTGTACGGCGGCCTAACCAATTCCTTTTCGTGGAAAGGTTTCGATTTTCTGTTTCTTGTGGCCTATAATATAGGTGGAAAGATTTTCGACGGCGACTTTCCAATGATCAATCATCTCGGCTATGCACCAGGTCGCAACTGGACGAAAGACGCCCTGGCACGCTGGCAGGAGGAAGGCGATCAGACCGATTTCCCGCGCCTGACGTATGTGGCAAACGCATGGAACACTATTCCGTCCACACGCTTTCTTTACAGCGCCACTTATGCGCGTGTGAAGAACATCAATCTGGCATACAGCCTGCCGCATCGGTTGATACGGCCGCTCGGTCTGCAAAAGGTCAGGCTGCATGTTGCAGGCGATAATTTACTGACGTTATACGGGCACAAGGGATTTGATCCCGAACAGACCGTTAGCGGCTCGACCTATTATCGCTACCCTGCGCAAAAATCCGTTACATTCGGCATTGACGTAACATTCTAAAAATTCATCATATCATCATGAAGAGAAATTCAATATTTATCCTTGTCCTTACGATGTTATGGACGGCGTGCAGCGACAGTTTTTTTGAAACTGTGCCCGCAACGCAAATCACCACCCAGGAGGTTTTTACTTCCGAAACCAATATTGATGCATTTGTCAACGGCGCCATCCGTTACCTGATGGAAAGTTCCACCTCACAGGACAATCCGGGACTGCCCGCCATTTTTCTCACGCACGAAGTGATGGGCGAAGACGCTTTTGCTCGCGAGGGACGCTATGGCTTTCGTGATTCGTATCCCTACAAGGATCCGTATGACAACACGACGCGACGCAGCCTGTTTTTCTGGACACTACAATACGAGTCTGTCAATCATGCCAATAATCTGATTGTGAACATTGCACTTGGCGAGACGGGTAAGGCGTCGCTGAAGCATTTGAAGGGGCAGGCGCATGTTTTGCGTGCGTTCAATTATCTGAATCTGGTACGCCAGTATCAGTTCACGTATAAAAAAGATCCCGGCGCACCGGTCGTACCGGTCTATACCGAACCGACTACATCGGCTACCGAGCCGCGTCCCCGCGCCACCGTGCAGGAGGTTTACGACCTCGTTTTGAGTGACCTGAAGGAAGCCGAACAGCT
>JAISEJ010000236.1 GCA_031264155.1 Tannerella sp.
ATCTCTTCGGGGAAAAGGGTGATTAATACTTCTTTTAGTAATGATTCCATAATAAATCAAAAACGTTCCGTATGGCTAAATATTTTTCCAGCACCTCAAAATAAGATTTAGCCCTTTTCTGTCGTTTTTTGCCGTAAAAGCGGGAACGGACTGTGTGTTCGCGCGCATGACCGTTCCGCACAAAACATATCAACCGATTTTTTCATTTCTATAATTTTAAAGCTATGAGTTTACTGTATCGTATTGTCCCGAAAAGAAATCCGCAAAACAAAGAGGCGGTGCCGAAGCATTATGCCGTCGCCACATCGCGCGGTATGATTCAACTGGAGCAGTTGCTGGACGCCATCTGCGAAGAAACAACGCTCAATCGCGACGAGGCCCGAATGGCGCTCAACCGCCTGTTCAAGAAAGCGGAAGAGTTCATGACACTGGGCTTCAGCGTGCATCTGGGTAATCTGGGCTATATGCACGTCTCAATGAAAAGCAAGGGCGCCGACAAGCCGGAAGAAGCGACGGCAAGCATGATTACCGACATCGTGCCGCGTTTCGTGTTCGGCAGGAAACTGCGCGACAGTGTGAAGAAAATTCCGGTCGAACGTGATGCGAAGTAAGATGTTGCAGACAGTCGTGACGGTGGCTTCACAGCGCCATGCCAGAGATGCGTATCTCAACAGTTCGGAGATGCGTGTCTCCGCGAGCCGGGATACGTATCGCGGCAGTGTCGGGATACGTATCTCAGGACTATCGCGATACGTATCTCGCCGGACGGACGGCATAGGCCGTTATTACGCGACACGAAAGTGTGTGAGTATTGTTTTATAAACGCTTTTATTATCAGTCAAATAACATTATACAGACATGTTTTACGCAAGGATTAACGGAATCAGGATTTTTGACAACAGGGAAGGATTTCTCGGACTGTTCAACAGCGCCGAGATGCGAATATACGGCTATGCTGCCGGATATATGGGGGCAGGCCAGCCGCCCGACTTGACGCTGGGCGACCTCGCCGCACTGCCCGACGACCGGGCGCGGCGCGAACTACTGCTGCAGCGGACAGCAGCGGAAATCGACCGCTTCACACAGAGCGCATATCTCGAAATCGACGGCGTGAAGGACAACCAGAGCCTGACGTTCGGCGACGCGGGACTGGTCATCTATCAACACAAAATCATTCCTGACACGCTGCAACTGCAGCTCTGGGTGATTGAATCGGACGCGGACGTCCGCCTGCTGACGGCAGACGCTGACGCGCTGCTCGACAGCGCCGAGTTTAAAGCGGTACTGACAGCTGTCAATGCCATGCTGATTGCTGCCAACCCCGTGTTGGGCACGGCGATCGGCGTTGGGCGTGTCGCCGTCAATCTGCTGCGGAAGAAGCTGCGCGCCAACAAAGATGACCTCGTCGGCTACTGGCAGGCGACGCTCAACCGCGCCGAACATTACCCTTACGGCACGCGCGACAGGCAGGATGTGCCCGATACGACGGGGAATATTCGGGTGGACTATACGCTGTTCGGGTTTAATAGAATTGAGAGTGGAGAATTGGGAATTGGAAAGGTTGACTCCGTTATGACAGACGCTATTCCCGTCACTGCGAACGGAGTGAAGCCGTCTCCCGTTGTAACAACCGTTCCGAAAGCAGCAACGGAAAACCCGGAAAAAGAAATCATTCTCCATTCTCCATTTTCAACTCTCCATTCGGAGTTCGTTCGCCAACTTCACCCCGCCGCCCTTCGCCTCTACGAAACCCGCGACGGCCTGCATCCCCTCTTTGTCACAGCGCAGGCCGCCCTCGAAACCGGCTGGAAAATCAGAGCTACGGGCAACAATATCTTTGGCATCACCAAGGGTGCGTCGTGGACTGGGCCGGTCAATCTATTGCAAACTACCGAAATATTCAGTACGCCGGATAAACAGTTTGCTCTGCCGGAACGGATCGTCTCGATCGAACAGCTTGCACCGGACAAATATCGATACAGCGTCTATCGCGAGTTCCGCGCCTACGATTCGCTGGAAGACAGCCTCGAAGACTATCTTTCGCTGTTGAAAGGCCCGCTCTACCACGACGCATGGCCGTATCGCTATGATCCGCGGGAGTATGCGAGACGCATTGCCGGAACGTATGCGACCGGCCCGGATTATGCGGAGACGCTCGTGGCCGTGATTGACAGGGTAGAAAAGATGATTACCGGCGGATGACACATAAAAGGGGATTTGAATCGAATTGAGTTATCAACCACATGGGCGATAACTGCTATGAATAAAACAAGAGGATGCCGAAAAGCTTGATACAAAATAGAGTAGGCAAAAATAATTAAATAATTTTAATACATGAAAAAAGATGAATTAAAAAAAGAAACGCTTCAAAATGAAGAAGCACTTGGAGAATTGGACTCAACTGAGGTAAACGGCGGACGACAAGTTGGACGAGCTGATGAGAATTCCGAAATGAACATTTATTGTCCTCCTGCGAAGAGCCACTCTGAGGTAAAAGGCGAACGACAAATTGGACGAGCTGATGATGACATCCTGAACCTTTACTGTCCTAAGAAGAGTTTCTCTGAGGTAAGAGGCGAACGACAAGGTGAACGACTTACGGATAACAACATTTACTGTCCTAAGATCTAAGTGAAGAAGTGCTTGGAAAATTGGGATCCATGAGGTAAGCAGCCGCCAACAAACCGAATGAGTTGACGCTGACTTTGGTGCATTCATACCCAGTGTAAATGTTAATCCATATTGCGGAGCTATCTGAATTTTGGTGTCTGGAGTTTTCCAGACACCAAAATATGGTGGTATTATTTCTCATAGGTCTCAGCAGGGCCGCTTTGAGAAGAAACAGCAAGATATTTTTAATTAACTGTTCATTCCATTTATATGAAGTCAAGTTGTTATAATTTCTTTCTTAGTCAGAAGGAACATATTATATGTTTTAATGCGTTTTCACTTAATTTCTTCTATATTCTACCGGAAAAAGAGAAGACCGTAAAGGATATACTTGATAATCCGGATATCTATAAGGATAAAATTCCTGTTTTTTACAAAAAACTGAAAGACGGGAATTTTGTTGTCGACGACGATGTATATGAACCGGATTTGGTTCTGCAAAAATACAATGAACGGGTTCATAACAAACATTACAAGCTGGTTATATTACCCACATTACAGTGTAATTTCAGATGCTGGTACTGTATCCAGAGACATGTACTGGGAAAAATGGACGGCGATATGCTTCACCGGATATACAGGCACATTGAGTATATGATCGTTAAGGAAGGGATAGAATCCCTCGACATCGAATGGTTTGGCGGTGAACCTTTTCTCTATTTTTCCGAAATAATAAAACCCGTATCCGATTATGCAAAAGAGTTCTGCGGGAAATACAATATTCCTTTTTCTTCTTCGGCAACCACCAACGGTTTTCTAATAACCCCGGAAGTTGTAAAGCAGTTGCAGGAATACAATTTTAAAGGGTTCCAAATCACGCTGGATGGAGACCGGGAGCATCACAACCAGACGAGAAAATCAAAGAAAGCATCTTCTTTTGATGTTATTTTGAATAATATCAACTGTATATGCACTCAACTGGATTGTTCCATAACCCTTAGAATCAATTATGACGATAAAAATCTGAATCCTGAAAAAATAATAGCCCAGGTAAACGAAATAATTTCTCCAAACCTGAGAGATAAAATCAGATTTATATTTCGCAAAGTATGGCAGGTTGACTTCGTACATGAAGAGCGCCAAAAACTGACAGCCGCAACTTCCATTATTCAAAAAACGGGTTATACGGGTAATTCCGACTTGATTAAAGACTTTGTGCCCTGTTACGCCAGTAGAAAATATTACAATACCATATCTTTCGACGGGAAGGTACACAAATGTACTGCAAAAGATAATTTGCACAAGGATTCATTAGGTCATCTGGATGAGAACGGGATCATTCAATGGCATGTGAAGGATTTTGAAACCGTCTATTACAAACCTCTGTTTGAGAATGAAAAATGCTTACAGTGCAAATACCTTCCGATCTGTATGGGGCCTTGTCCCAAAAGACTCGAAAATAACGGACTGAAGACGCCTGATTTTATATGCCATCGAGGAAAGATCAATGGATTTGAGTTTGAAGATTCTATGTTAAATTATTGCAGAAGCGTCAAATAAAAAATCTTTGATACACTTCTCCCGTAGAGCCGTCTTTGTTTGTAAAAACGAATTTGCATAAAATGACTGCTGTCTCAAGGTCTTTTATCCAAACTTTTACGGATTGTTCCGATTGTAGCGCCAATTTGTCCGGACTTGTCCACTGACCTTTATTTCTCTCCTGTGATCCTGAACCAGTCAATTTCAACCCAGCCTCCGTCATTCGTGGCAATAGCCGGACGCGTACAGAACACCCCCACTTTTGCGCCTATCCACTTTCCCTCACGAGCCTGAAACGGCCGGCCGAAGGTTGCATATTTTTTATTATCCATACTATAACCAAACCGGCACTTTGCGTCGTTATCAAAAGTGACGCGCAGATAAACATCTGCATCTTCGAGCAGCAGTTCCTCATTGACCGTTTCTTTATTTCCTTTATCGGCATCTTTACATTCAACCTGCGATAACACAAGCCCGCGAGCTGTATTCTCCATAATCAAGGCTCCATAATCAAGGCCTATAACTACCAAGCCTGTCCGTTCTCCTTCATAGCGGGATGAGGGACGGAATGTCATCTTCGTTGTAGCCGTAAAAGACGGGGCCGGCGTTTTCTGCAGCAACAGGTTAGGCACATCCCACAGATTCTTACAGTCCAGCGCTACAAGATGCGAATATAACTTTATACGGCTGTTTGCCGCATCTGCAAAAATCCATTTAGGATTAAAGTCGGCATGCCATTGCCATTGCAAGCCGATCGCCGTATCATCAAATTCGTCACTTTCCTTCGGCGTACATACGGGATACGACGCTCCTACGTTTGGTTTACGATACCGGCCGACAGGCTCTCCGCATCCGTCACCATCTTTATCTTCCCCTATGACAGGCCATCCGTCGATCCACCTCATCGGCTGGAGATGTACGATACGTCCATAGGCACCGACATCCTGGAAATGAAAGAACCAATCTTCCCCCGTCTTCGTATCTACCCATGCTCCTTGATGCGGTCCGTTCACATTCGTTTTACCTTGTGCAAGCGCTGTTTTCGATTCATAAGGACCGTAAGGAGAGCGCGAACGCAGAACAAGTTGCCATCCGGTAGCCACACCTCCCGCCGGAGCAAAGATATAATAAAGGCTATCGCGCTTATAAAATTTAGGACCTTCCACCGTTTCATTACCTTCATGTCCGTCGAAAACAATGCGGCTTTCCGTTATAGCTTCCGTAGCATCCGGATTCAATTCACAAACGGCAAGCACGCTTTTAAGCCCCGCACGGCTACCTGCAAAGGCGTGAACAAGGTAGACCCGCCCGCCATCGTCCCACAAAGGAGTTGCGTCAATAAGACCTTTACCGGCTTTTATAAGAACAGGTTCGCTCCATCTGCCGGAGGGATTGCCAGCTTTCGTCATATATATGCCGTAATCGGGATCGCCCCAGAAAATATAAAACAACCCCTTATGATAGCGTATGCTTGGCGCCCACACGCGGTTTCCATGCTGCGGACGTTCGGACACTGCACGCGGTTCAAGCGCATAAGGAATAGCGGCGCTCACGATTTGCCAGTTTACTAAATCTTTTGAATGAAGTATCTGCAATCCGGGGATGCAATTGAAACTCGAAGAAGTCATATAATAATCATCCCCTGCACGACAAATATCCGGATCGGAATAATCAGCATAAAGAACCGGATTTTTATACGTCCCGTTACCCAGATCAGCGACCCACACCTCGGAAACATAAGGCGATTGCGCCCACATAATTGCATTTGACAAGAGAAAAATCACTCCAATAAATGATTTCCGTATTATGCAATTACCACATCTTCTAATAAAAACAATTGTATTTTTCATATTTACATCATCTTACTTTTTTTATATATGCTTGCTTTTATATTTATTATAACCGGTCTTTAAAAGTCGCAAGATATGAAATAATTATGTGAATGACAAAAGAAATTAATTAACCAATTAATTTATTGTAAATTCGTATATATCTCCTTCTTCCGTCGAAACATCATACAAGTCAAATTCTTTCAATTCGACGCCTTTTAATGGGGCTTTTTCGCTGATAAGAGATTTGAAGAATACCTCGTATCTTTATGAGTGCCAATCCATAAAGAACGATGACAAATTATTCGATAAACTTAACAGACAGCCAATACGATGCAATAATACAAATAATTGGCGATACCCACAAGCGTAAACATCCGTTGTGGGAAATATTGAACGCTGTTTTTACCTGCTCAAGATCGGTTGTCAGTGGCGCATGCTACCGCGTGATTTCTCGAAATGGTAACCGGTTTATTATTATTTTTCACGATGGAAGGAAGACGGTACATTCGAGGCAATACATGAAAATTTACATGACAGATGCCAGGAAAAGCAAAAAAAGCACCGGTCGCCCAGTGTTGGACTAATAGAGAGTCAAAGCGTGAAGACTACTCGCGTTGGAGGTGAAAGTTGTGGCGTGAACGGCGGGAAAAAAGTAAAGGGGCGCAAAAGGCATATCATCACGGACGCCAATGGTTTACTGTTGACGGTCGAAATACACGCGGCCAACGGGAATGACGGCAAGGCCGGTTTCAGGGTGATCAAATCCCTTGGCGGCCGTTTTGAGCGAATGAAGAAGATATATGCTGACGAGGGTTACCGGGGCGCATTGGCATAAAATGTCAAAAATGACTTCGGGTGGGACATGGAAATCACCTTGCGGTCAGACAAATCAAACGGATTTAAGCCCCTGCCCAAACGATGGGTCGTGGAGAGAACATTTTCATGACTGGATAATTTTCGCAGGCAGGCCATAGATTACGAATATAAAGTTTCTACAAATGAAGCCATGATACATATAGCCTTTATTGCTTTGATGTTCAATAGAATTTTTTGCAATAAAATTTAGACAGTTTCTGAATCACCGGAGAATACATGTCTCATAAAACCGGGTCTTTAATGGCGGTAAATGTTAAGTTTTTGTATTCCACTGTTATTTTTTTTATTTTTGCTTGTGGCAAATTTAAAAAATGATTTATCTTCGCCCCCGTTTTTGAAAAAAGAAAATTTTATAAATAAAAAATATGGGAAACAGGGCTAAATCTTATTTTGAGGTGCTGGAAAAATACTTAGCCATACGGAACGTTTTTGATTTATTATGGAATCATTACTAAAAGAAGTATTAATCACCCTTTTCCCCGAAGAGATTCACTTACATTTTGAGTTAGTCTCTGTCGAAGAACATTC
>JAISEJ010000036.1 GCA_031264155.1 Tannerella sp.
GACGTTCCACCGGTATGCCGAATCGAACGGGAAACAGCGGAAGATTTCCTGCCGGAACGTACTGTCCGCCATTTCCGACAGTTCCGCCTGACGGTGATAAATGCCCAGCGTATCCGTCATTCCGCTTACCCGATAAATCCCGTTATCAATGCGGAACGTATCGCCCGGAAGGGCGACGCAGCGCTTGATGTAGTATTTCAGCATGTGCATCCCGATGCTGTCGCCCCTGTGCGGATAGGGGAAATGGAAAACAAGCACATCGTTGCGGCGCACCTTCCGCATGCCCGGCAAACGGTGTATCGAAACCTTTTCCCCTTTGACGGCATCAAAAAGATTGAATACCCGCGCTCCAAGCACGGGCTTCCATACCAGCGCGTAATCTCCGCCGATCAGTCCCGGCTGCATCGAATCGGTCGGTATCTTGAATGAAGCGAAAAGCAGCACCTGCCCGACGACATACGCCACCACTGCAATGCAACCATAAAAAACGACGTCGACGACGATACTGTACAGTTTTCGGAGAAGCCTCCGGATGGCGGCTGCCTTTTCACCTGATATTCTTACCACCATACCTGTTCCCCATTTTCGTATGTGAAAATTCTTTCCTCCTTGCCTTTCGTATAGTCGTGCAACAAAAACAGCGCATTGCCCGGACAGTCGTCAAATTCCAGCCGTCCGAAAATCGCTTTCTTCCGTCCCAGAGATTTCCATTGGTTATCTCCCCAGTAAAACAGTTCATAGTCGTCGCCTACCTCAATGCAGTTGCCGTCGTTCCGCGGGTAATAGATGATTTTGTCAATGCACACCGGCTTGCCGAAATCCATGCCCACCCAGCAGTCATTCCAGAGGGGCGCATCGAAGTATGTCAGCAAATCCCTGTCGAAGGCGGCTTCCCTGTTGTGGCGGCCGTCGGGTATCCATGAGCCGGGAGTCCCTATTATTTTACCCGTTGCGGGAATATCGGAGTTCTTCTCGTAGAAAAAGAGTTCCGCCACATTGCAGTAAGCGCTGTCCGGCGACAGGTAACGCCAGTAGCGTGCGCTGTCCGCCCTTCCGCCGAGATTGACTTCCCCGGCAAGGACGCCGAAGTCCTCAACCGTGTGCAGGGTAACGGGATTCGTAAACAGCGAATCGCTCGCGGCTTGTATCTTGGCCCCTATGCTGCGATAAGCTACGCTATACATAACTTCAAACGGCGGGTACTTCCTTAACAGGGTTAAGTGTCGTCGTACGCACGTATCCGCCGTAAGCGTTTCCACGGCGCCGGACGAATGAACTATAACGGGGTCTGAAAAAGCGCATATGCCGTTGCTTTCGTAAAATACGGGAAGATATGCCGCACGTTTCCCCATTTTGTTGAAACGGACTTTTTTGTTTTTCAGCTTGCCCCAGTGGATAGGCGTCCATGAAGCGTTATCAAACACGGACAGATAGGCATACGTGTGATTCCGGCTGTCTTTCACGGGAATTTCCAGGTCGACGGTCGCCTGGTATTCTTCCGTCACATCCTTTATAAACGGCGTGGCAAATTTGGGAGGTATAAACTTTTCCGAGCGATAGATGTCAATCATTTCCCTATTCCTTGCATACGTTTTTCTGAAGGCTTTTGCCATGGGATGGTCTTCCTTGTGCGGATTGGCCGGATCCAGGCCGGAGCCTTCAAAAACGACTTTCTTGCCCGATGATTCAATCAGCGTCAGCCAACTGTGCCCGAGACTGCGAAACGGCCATTGGGGCGTAAAATCCATCACCGTCGGTATGCCGTGGGCGCGCATCAGGGCGAGCGCCATAAGGTTGTAGTCATCGCATACTCCGCAGGTGGCTTTCAGCAGAGAACTTATTCTCCTGACCGGAATATATCCGACGTCATTGTTTATGCGTATCCGGATGGAATCCCTCAGGCTTCCGTTCATTGTCAGGCAGGCCATGTATGCCGAATTTACATACGGCCGGCAATATTTCAGCCGGCTCAGGGTCAAAGTATCCCCGTACCGGCTCATATAATCCCGCCAGTTGTCGAGGTCTTGCGTTTCGCAGATTTTATAGGGCAGCAGGTATTCGCAGAAATCGTCAAAGTCAATATGCTGCGCCCACTCGCCCGCTTGCCAGGCATGGAACGCACGGTCGATATGGTCAATCAGGTAGCCGGATTTTATGATGCGGACGTCCTCAACCCATGCCCGTTTTAAACTCGTGAACCGGGTGACCGTTTGCAGGAAAAGGCTATCCCTTATATTGTCTTCTTCGTTTTTGCATAACAGCATTACCGAATCAATGGCTGCATAATAAGCGTTCATATAAGCCGTATCCGAATGGGAATAATGTCCCGGCATATTTTCAATTAAAAAAACGGCGGCTTTGTATTTAAGCGGATCATTCCGATAATGCTCCAGCGCCTTTTCCAGTTCCTGACGGTTGTCGCCTGCATATTTCAATGCCGAATCCAGACCGGATCCGTCTTTACAGGAGGAAAGACAGATTCCTGCAATAGCTATCAGCGTAAGAATAACTGTGTTTTTCATAATAAATCTCTGCTATAAAATTTGTAACTGTATAATCATTGAATTTTCGAATCCTGAATGATTTCCTTCATTTTCTCCCGCATCTCCCGGACGGCTGTCGACTGCACCTTCGGTTCTTTCGTCAGTACAATACGGGCTGTTTCCTGCGCTTTCTCCGTTTCGCCCATCTCCACATAAAGTTTGGTCAGCAGGTACCACGAATAGATGCGGTTGGGTACGATGTTTGCCGCCTTGAGGAAACACTGCTCCGCTTCCGCATACTGTTCCGATTTCAACAGACATTGCGCATATTCGAACAGGAAATCCAGTTGATCAAACTTTTCCAATAATCAGAATGCTGGCTTATTGGGCAGAATCGACTTTATTTAATTGAGGCAAAGAATCCAGGACGGAGAATTTCGTCTCTTTTCCTCTGAAAAAAGAGTTGAGAAACAGTTTGGATAGATGAGGTATTTCTGTTTCTATTCGGACTTTTTCATGACAAATAATAAAGATGATATTTGAATGTTTAAGTTATTCTGCTTTAATTTTATATCGGGAAAACGTTCTTGATTATCGCAAGATATTCTCCCGTCAAATCAAGACTTGTCTTATCCGTAATATACAACATTTTAATCACCATATCCCTATCCAAAACATAGAGAGTAGAAATTATTCTTCACGATAAAAGTCCGGTACCTTCTTGTGGTAATAATTCTCTTTCAGGCGCTGTTCGATATCGACTACAAGAATATTTATTCCTGTTCTGTTAACATGAAATATTTATTCCTTGTCTGCTCAAGGTAGCTTTCCGTCGCAGGCACATCTTCTTTTTGCGGCATGAATACCGAAACCATTCGTCCCGAAGCCTTTTCCAGAATGAAATAACAGGGACGCTCCAGTCCGGCAAGCGGCGCCGGGCGTTCCCTCATTTTGTAAACCGGACCGGTTAGATTCTTCTCGACCATGAATTTGCGGAAATACCGTTCGTTCATTGCATGGAGCAGAATAACGATATGCTTTCCGCCGATGCTGTCCGTCACTTTGTTCAGATTCTTCAACTCCGCGTCAACACAAAGGTTACAGTGCGCTTCGGAGAAATAAAAAACCAGCACATCATCCATTATCGTTTTGCCCAACTCAGACGTCCGTCCGCTAACGTCCGAAATTTCCGATCGCATATCCATGCGGCTCCCGTTCAGGCTTAACTCATCCCGTCGGAAAGTTTCCTGTACGGCTAAAGCTGCATGGGCATTCCGCAACTGTTCCATCCCTTCGTTCAACAGGCGGTATGCCGCATATTGCTTGTGGAGTCTGACCGACAGGACTACACACGCAGCAAACAGGAGTACAATCAAAGCGATAGAAACAATGCGTTTCATAATCCGGCGCCTTTTTTCAATTTAAACCGGAACAGTATCGGGTTATCGTCTTTTTGGGCGTTCGATAATACCGCATGAATCTTTTGCCGGTCAGCCTCATTTTTTATTTTCGATTCATCAATCATCTCTAAAAGTTCCTCCGGTTCATATATCCATATCATTTCCCCATCAGAAGTGAAATGACAACTCCACGACGACGTTAAATGGCCTAACTCGGCATATCCGAATTTTGCATATACCCGGCTTGTTTCTTTTTTCTCATTATAAACGGCATACTGCAATATAGACTTGTCGACGAATGGAAGAACGATACTGCCGGGTGTCTTGAATATACACATAAGCCCCCTGATCAGGTCTGTCGGATTTGCAAATTCTTCCTTTGGAAGCGAAATGTCTTCGTATCTTTCCGAAAACGAAAACCTGTATTGCGGGATTACCTGATGATCACTGATACGAAAAATCGTATCGCAAAAATTATGAATAAACAAGCTACCCTCTTCCGAGAAGGCCAACTGACTTTGCTTATTTATTTTACGCCGATCGGCAGGATTGTATGGCGGAAGGGTCATCAGGCAGTTTTGCTGCTTGCCTGTCATATCATATTCGGCCAGTTGGCAAGTATGTCCGTTCCAATTTGAGGCGATATAAATACATCCGTTTTGTTCCGCCATGTCCCATACGGGCAATATTGTCAAACGCTGTCTTTCTATAGCGTGCCAGTTTTCGTCGTAACAAATCAGGTCATAGCCGCCCGCAATCCATACGTTTTTACCGACAACCGCATACGCACCTATTTGTATGTAGTCATCCGGCCCCGTTCCTTTCTTGTTCAGCTTCGAAACAAACTCGCCCTTCCTGTTAAAAACCAATATGACGGATGATCGCATGTCCAAAATATAATACAAATCGTTTTTATAGTTTATCCGGGTAATACCGGCTATCAGACAGTCGTCATTCGTTTCCAGTGCACATATTTCCCATTCAGGCTCAATATCGTTTCCGATATCATACACTTCCGTCTTATTCGATAAATCAACGTTTATCCGAACAAGGTCACTTTTCGTGTCGTTTTTCTCCTTCTGTGTACACGAAGCAAGGAGCAATGCTCCCGTCAGACTGATCAATGCTTTTAATGTCTTCATCTAACTGTTTTGTTAATTAATAAATCTTCTAAAAAAATGTCCCTGTCCGATCACAAAAATAAACATTTCCGGTGAATAATGCATAGCAGCACTGGACTAAACTCCATGCACATGCATTTATTAACACAGTTTAAACTGTATGCCGAATAAGGACATTAAATTGAATTGATATTATTTTGCTATATGTGTTTGATATGATTTCCCGATCCGGACAAATCAATTGTGTTCCCTGATTAATTTCACTTCATCCGGCTTACGGTCATAAATCTGCATAATGGTTATCCGGTTAATGAAAAGAGTCGCTTTCAGTCTGTTTTTTCTTCCTTATGATGTCCCCTCCGGCTCAGTACATTTTTATATCTTGTGATATTTGTGTTGAGCTTATTCACGAAATCGGAGAAAGCGGCGGCGCCCTGTATCAGTATCAGCGCTTCGAGGCGTTCTACGATATCAAGATAGCAGCGGTCGGTCTGACGGCGGATTTCCAGCATGTTGAGGTCGACGATACTGTCGGCTCTTTCAGCGTTGCGGGCGAGGATGGCGGCTTCAAAGGCCTGGTTGTTCGCCTCCAGTTCGTCGATCCAGCCCAACAGATTGAGAGTGTCAATCTCAATGCTTTTCGCACGGAGATCCTGCAACAGGTTGTAGATACCGGATGTTTCTTCGTTGTAGGGTTTGGCGGATAGATTTCCGTAGTGATCGAGTATCACTTCCAGCTTTTCGGCAGCCTCGCGCACGGGAGCGAGATAGTGATGCTCTCCGGCCTTGACAATGTCCGTCAGACCGCGGAATGTACCGCCGCGAACGCCGTCCAGACGGATGATTTCGGATGTATAACTGCTTTTTCGCAGTATTTCCAGCGATTCGTCCGCCTGCAGGTAAAGTACAAGGAACGTGGCAAACAGGGCTTCGATGTCCAAAGCCTCCGGAGTAGACTGTTCAACAAATGTTTTAAACTCGGTGAAGAAGTTGAACCACTCCTCGTTGCGCAAACTTTTCAGTTTAATTCTTGTGATTTTCATTTTGCTAATTTTTTATATGTTAAACTTCATTGTGTTGTATCTGACGAAATAATTTGCTTTTGACCTTTCCCCCCATGGGGGAAACGCTAAAATAGACGTATTGGAGCTTTCCCCCCACGGGGGAAACGTTGAAAATAGCTTTTTGGGACTTTCCCCCTGTGGGGGAAACGCCAAAATAGACGTATTGGAGCTTTCTCCCCATGGGGGAAACGCCGAAAATAGCTTTTTTGAGACGTTCCCCCCACGGGGGAATGTCCGGTACGGGGCAAGCGCCTGACAATAACAGCAAAATATCTGGAGCTGCCAACTTTTCAGCAGTCAAATCATTCATGAAGCCGTTCTTGCCCAACCGCCAAATAGAAGGCTTGTTTAATCCTGTCATTTTCATTTTATATTGTCTTATTCTGTTAACATGAA
>JAISEJ010000070.1 GCA_031264155.1 Tannerella sp.
CTATGCCGATTCCCGCATCACGAATGGTGTCGCCGCTCTCCAAAGTAGGAGAAGGCGATGTCCCGTAACAAAAACCACGTTCGGTTATTTTAGACCCGTTTTCCTGAAGAATCTCCGCCATCACCTCAATCGTCGAAGCCGTTCTGCTCTTCGATGAAGCACCCCCCTTAAATACAGGCTTGCCCGCACCATTAATACCCGGCCCTTTCAAATCTTCAATACAACCGGAAAACAGCAGCATAAAAAAAATAGCTGTCAGGACATTAGTACTTAGTAATTTTTTCATCTTCTTTTTTGTTTAAAAAAACACACCAATACCGGCATTCGCAGATACATATTCAAAATTCAGCACACTACAGCCGAGCGAACCATACAGCACTTTCCCAATTCGGAAAGTAGCATCCAAATCCAAAGCCAAACCACTAAAAGAAACTTTATCATTATCCTTAGCCCATATTAATCCTTGAGATTCTGCGATAGTAACACCGATTTTCTCAACTTCATACAGTTTCTCCAGATTACAGTAGCCTGCACCCACAGATATATAAAACGACGGCATAGCCTTAATTACGATGCCACCGGTTCCCATCCACAAATTTTCCTTGCTAATCCACGATTTCTCCTCACTGTTCCCTGTCGGCGGCCCTGTCGGATTAGGGTAAACATCTTCAAGTCCTGCCAATTTTATATGACCGCTCCCGTCCCTTTCGATATTTGCCGTATAATTCTGAAACGACATATTTGTACGGAAACGCAGATACCAACCGATCGTCCGTCCTACTCCACCCACAGTCAGGCCATAAGGTGCATAATATGATGCCGAATATCCCGCAAAAAACTTCATCTTTACTTTTTCACGAGGTGGCTTGCCTGTTGTCGTACTTCCCACGGATACATTCCGCAACAACTCTATCTGATCTCTCCAGAACTCAACTTTTGCTTCATTTTTATATGTCCCAATACCTTCCGTATAATATAGGATAAGTTTGTTCATACTCGCCGTATCTTTCAATTCGGTAGCTCGGTTTGTCAGACAATCCATGCATCGGCTCATCACGTTACGCATAGTTATGCGCATTGATTCGTCGGCCAACCAGATTGAAGTCAATTGATTGATACTGTAAGGATCACAATTTGGAATACCTTCTTCATAATAGATTTTAGCAGTACTAAAATCAAGGCGATCCATGGCTTCGTCCCCAAATCTGTTATATTCCGTCTGTCTCTGTGCTGTTACAATTAAAGTTGCAAACAGCAACACAATCACTATCTCTACTCGTTTCATATCTCTCACTTCCTTTTCCAAAAAAGATCTTTTGAGGTACAAAGATAAAAAAATAAATGATAAGGAAGAAATAAAGCATAAAAAACAGCAATTCGGCGCTAAAAAAAACACCAACAATTGAAAACGTGTACACAAAAGGCAAACTATGTCGGCGGGTACTGTTAATCATACCGTTCCACAGCCGGCGCTGTACATTCTCCTTTACCATTGTAAATATCATACAAGCCATCCTGACGCATAAATGCACGGTCATCACCGGATTGATTCACATCAACGTATTTGCAGGTTATACGTTCTTCCCCCTTTTCATTTATTGCTCCTAATAGCCTGGTTTCCAGATTTCTGGCAATCTTCAGATCTCCGAAATCAATCGTATTGAATATCTGATATTTCGATAAGCGTTCTTCTATTTTTATTTTTTCCTCTTCTTCCTTACACTGACGTATCATATCAATAGCCTCTTCGTCTGTTTTTATATTGAGTGCCGCCATCAGATCAACATATGCTTCCTTATAATTCTTATTTTCCATTTTGGTTTTCGCCGAAGCAATGAAGTCGCGGTATTTTTTTTCCATTTTTGCTACATCTGCAGGTGTAGGCCCTACGGCAGGATTTTCCGTCGACTGAGGCGATGTCACTTCCGGTCTTACATCAAATGCCATGTCTCGACCGGAATTAGTTTTCGGATTCGGCCTCGAGGTTTGATTCGGATCAAGATTTACTTCCGGTGTCGAAGTATCATTATTGGCTGAAGATTGACCCTGTTGTTCGGACGACGTCTGCTGTTGCCCGGTATTTTCCGTATCCTGAAACATACTCTGCACAGAATCGCCCGAAAAAGAACCCTTAACGTCCAATGTATCGCTTCCGAAAATATTTTCTCCCGGCATATCAATCTCCGAAGTTAGACCTTGCGAAACGGAGATATCCGTAAAATAGTTATATACGGCATATCCCAAAAATGCAAAACACAAAATAGCAGCAGCCAAAAGAAGCCGTTTCCAAATCCTTTTCTTTGGATTGGAAATATTTCCTGACTGTTTTTCATTTGCAGAACCGGGTAGCATAATCGTTCCGTCATCATCACCCGATCTTAACGATGAACACGCATCAATCGCTTCCGTAAGATCATCTTCTACTATCTGTTTCGTTTCGACCAGGTTATTTTCCGAAAATTCATAAGGCGGAATATCCAATGAAGCAAGCATTTCTTTCATTACCTGATAACGATCTTCAGGCTTCACCTCCATAGCTTTAAGAATAGCCTTTTCGGTTTTTTTTGTAATATTGACATTATAAGACGACGGGGGAAGCATCCGCTTAGTTGCCCGCAAGATAGATTCGACAGGTATAACGCCCGTCAGAAGATTATACATCGTAGCTCCCAGCGAATAAATATCGGGACAAGGAGAAAAAGTTTGCGTACCCTCATCGTCATATTGTTCGATAGAAGCAAAACCTTTCGACAAGGTAAGAGTAGTAGTGCTTGTTACCCGTTCTTCAATATCATAGCGTTTACTTACTCCGAAATCAATAAGGCGCACATTGTTGTCCTTATCAATAAGAATATTACTGGGTTTGATATCAAGATGTACGATGTTTTTATCATGCACAAAATCAAGGGCATTCCCTATCTGATGAACATATCTGAGCAACTTGTTTTCGGACAATACACCTTCTTTATCAAGCATATATTTAAGAGAACATCCCATTATATATTCCATGATAATGTAGGCCGTATTGTTTTCTTCAAATACTTCCAGCACGTTTACGATATGCGGATGATGCACTTCCGAAAGGATATTAGCTTCTTTTATTAATTTTTCCTTGAATTTATCAAACAACCGCTCTCCCGTTACGGAGTGAACTTTCACAGCATACGAACCCCTCTCACGATAGCAATAATCTTTAAAGAAATATTCTTTAATACAGACCGGCACATTCGTTTTCATTGC
Source organism: Tannerella sp. (assembly GCA_031264155.1). GTDB lineage: Bacteria > Bacteroidota > Bacteroidia > Bacteroidales > Tannerellaceae > Tannerella. The sequence goes on from JAISEJ010000070.1 coordinate 3,241, forward strand.
GCCAAGCTCGCCTTTTACTACCGTATTCCATACGCCTAAATACGTTATACCGAAGCCCCCCTGACCAACGGTGCGCGTAAGCTGGTATTTCCTGTTCTGTAAAAAATATCCGTCAGGCAAATTCATAAATACTCTCTGTACTACTAATTTCGCACAAAGATAGTGCAAGTTAAACGTAATACAAAATATGCTTGCATATTTTTATTACTAAAATGCCGCCTATCTCAAAAAAAACGGGATCTTTATGCCAAAGAATAAAAGAAAGAAAGTATAAATTGTTTATATCCGGCTACTTTTTGCACATTCTGAATGGGTAATATATAAAAGGAAAAATTGTCTTTCGCTTCGTCCGTACAATATTCTACAATCATATTTTTAATAGATTCGGCATTTGGCCCCCGAGAAAAAAGATTTTCAAGTTTTTCGTCCGTAAAACAATCGGTAACCCCATCCGTACACATCAGGAAGCGGTCGCCCGGCTGTATGTCTGTTATGAACTTCACATCCGCATTGACCGAATGTTCCGAACCCATAAGAGCTCTTGTTATTACATTTTTCTGCGGATGAACGGCGGCTTCTTCTTTCGTTATCATTCCTAATTGTATCCACGAGTTGACAAGCGAATGATCTTCCGTTACATAAATAATTTTTCCATCGCGAATGTGATATATCCGGCTGTCTCCTATATGTGCAATGGTAATACCCGAAATGCCAACATATAAAAACGTTAGCGTCGTTGCCATACCTTTTGCTTCCGGATGCAGTTTGACATATTCGTCAAAACGGGATTCCGTATAAAGAACGGTTTTATTTATAAATTCTTCGGAAGGATCTTCACCTTCAAAAAAGGTATTAAAAAAAGTCTTGAATGAATCACAAGCAAGTGCGCTGGCGATCTCTCCCCGTTCAGCACCACCTACACCGTCGCATACCATAAAAAAACACCTTTCGGAATCAGCCAATTCCGACAACGGATATATAAAATCTTCATTATTGTTACGCCCGCCCTTTTCTGTCGCTGCAAACGGCCTTTCTAATGTTATATTCATGGTCAATATGGTTTTTCATTAAAACGAACGATTGTACGCCCCATAACAATTTCATCATTGTTTTTCAACACTACAATATCGCCGTTCCCAATACATTTTCCATTATATAACGTATTATTTTTACTGTTATTGTCCGAAAGACAATGAAAATATCCACCTTTCGGATTCTTTTTAACCTCTATGCGCAAATGACTGCGACTCATCGTCTTATCATCCGTCTGTATACAAATAGAGGCCGCAGAGGCTTTCGCCTTACGACCAACTATTACAATTCCTTCGTTTAACTGAAATTCTTGCTGAGGTGTACCAGTATCCGGAAGGACGGTAAGGCATCCTATTCCCTCTTTTTTCAATTTCGGCAAAACCACAAGTGTCTCCACATCGGAGTCACCGCCAATCTTTTGTTCCAAATAAGATATGGGTATCTCCCGTTTGCATTTCGGACATTTAAAAGACACAATACCTTTCGGTATCCTCGTTTCATCAACTTTAAGTCCGACTTTACAATGCGGGCATTTAATAGGAATCATAAGATGATTGATACATCAACTTCACTTATATCGGATGAATAAGAATCAATATCAAAATCATTGATCATGTTCATATCATCCATTGTAATGAAGTCGGAACTGTCGTCCACAATCCCGTTGATCTGAAAATCAACATCGAATGAATTATCTATTTGTACAAAATCCATATCCACATTAACCGTATCGTCGATATCAACAAAAACGGCATCTCCCGTAGTAACCATATCGTTATCGAATGTAACGAATGTATATTCATCTTTCATACCTATTATAATTAATATTCTGTTGCAAATATATTAAGATTCACTTGAATGTGATACCGTTTGCATATCACATTTCCTTAACAACGGACAAAATCATGGAGATATTGTACAAATCCGAATATTTTATGTACGAATTTAGGGGGTTAATCAAGAACGAATCCATTTTGCCCTGCAGGAAGATATCGGACACTGCTTTTTATTACTTAACGACTCCCAAGGAATCTCACCCAGAAACGTACCGCATTTCGGACACACATAATCTATTTTAAATTGATTCGCATGGTGCTGCAACTGTGCCGGTATTTTTGCAGCCTGACGCGCACCAAAATAAATTCCGATCGTCGGCGCGCAAACGGCTAATATGAAACTGAATATAAATATACTGTTATTTGTATGCCCCATAAAACCAAGAACAATCCCGATTACACCGATTACGGCAAAAGGCAGCGATTGAAACAATCGAGTTTTAAACTGATTGCTTGACTGGATACGTATTTTTTCCTTGATATATTCATCATATACACTTTTGAGACATAAAAACTCATCACTATAATCATTGTCGTGCTTCAGGATATCGTTCACCGTCAATGTATACTTTGTGCCGAAAGTGACCTTGTCGGCTACCGACACACTCTTTTTAATAATCTGGCAATCATTAACGAAAGTGCCGTTCGTCGATCCGAGGTCTTCCAACAATAAATCTCCTTTATCATCCTGCGACAGCAGTGCATGATAACGGCTCACCTGCGGGTCGTTAATCACAAAATTATTATCCGTAGCTTTACCTATCTTTATTTTCATCATTTTCACTTTCTTTGACCGAAGTTCCTTTAGTTATTCCCAGAACTTCAGTTTCCAACGAATCTTTCAATGCCCTGAGCGGATCTTTCGGCACAATCAACTCACGAGGCTTACCTTCATTCGCGAGCAACAACAATTTCTGCTTAGGGAGATTAATCTGCAATATATGCTTTTTGTTAACAATATGACTTTTCCCCACCCGAATCAAGATCGTATTGAGATTGGATATCTGTGCGGTCAACATTTCTTCTATCTTACCTATATTAACGGCAAAAGTAAATTGAATACCCTCCGCCAACAACAACTTGGTATAATTCCGGTCTGCCTCAAAATATAAAATATGCTCAATATTTATACGCAACATTTCATCACGCGTCTTTATCATCAAATATTTGTCCATTTCAATTAATGTAGTATGTTATTAGTTTTTTATTATTTTTTATGAATAGCAAAAGTACGTTTTTTTATTAATCCGGCAAAATTATTCGGATATTTATTTTATTTTATTGCACACGCACCGACAATATCTGCAAGAAAAACAATCTTCATTCATCCTCCCGACACCTTATTTTTTGCGACGGTAGCAATGAAATCCTTGAGATAAAAAGGTTCAAAATAGGCCGTATTCTCAAAGCGTTTTTCTTCAAATGCCCGTTCCGATAAAGCGGCCATGTCGGAAGCGAGGGGATGAATATCATCAATAAACATGGCATTCGACGACCGTATTACATCTTTACATTTGGCAGCGCCACTGCCGAAAAAATAGATCTTCTGTTTTTCCAGAAACGAAACATACGTTTCCTCCGTGACAATATCTGCTCCCGTATCCCGTATTTTCCGAAGCGACTGATCGTATATCGCTGCATAAACTTCCATACGGCGGGCGTCTATCATAGCGCATAAGAGCGATTCCGGTAAACCCTTATCCCTAATTTGTTTTGCAACTTTTGACGCCATTATATCTAATGTAGGAATACTCAGCAAAGGCACATCCCAACCAAAGCAAAGGCCTTTTACCATGGAAACGCCTATCCGTAAACCGGTATAGGACCCCGGACCACTGCTGACCGCTACCGCATTTATCGTTAAACCGCGACATTCCGATTCTTTCACCGCCTCCTCCACAAAGACGCCCAACAATGAAGCATGGTATGGGCCGTCAGATGATACCTTTTCAAATACTACTTTTCCTTTTTCAAACAATGCTACGGAACAAACCGCAGTAGCTGTTTCTATGTTGATTATTGCCATAACTAACGATTTTGAGCGACAAAAATACATATTAATGTTTATAAGAAAGCAATTTAACCGATAATTATTACCGACTTGCCCAAAGAAAACAAGTTCATTTTTTGTCTTTATCGTTCAACTTCACTATCTTTGTCCCTTTCATAAAAATCAAGATAAACATGATTCAATCAATGACCGGTTTCGGAAAAGTAATTACCGAACTACCGACAAAAAAAGTAACAATAGAAATAAAAGCTCTCAACAGCAAACAGGTGGACATCTTTACCCGTATACCGCCTATTTATCGTGAAAAAGAAATGGAAATACGGTCTCTATTGTCGAAAAAACTTGAACACGGGAAAATTGAGTTTATAATAACAACGGAAAACATAGGTAAAGATATTGCAACAAAGATAAATCTATCCATGTTGGAAAGCTACAAAGAACAGATAGAGGAAATTGCAGGAATACTGAATATTAAGCAGCCGGAAGAATGGTTCCCTACCCTATTGCGCCTACCCGATGTGATAAAGACCGAAATGGTCGAAGCTGACGAAAAGGAATGGCTTATTGTAAGTGACGCCATTAATAAAGCCATTGACATGCTATGTGAATTTCGTATTCAGGAAGGCGAGATGCTTTTCAAGTTATTCGAACAGAAAATCGAAAATATATCGGAATTTCTGAAACAAATCGAACCTTACGAAAAGGAACGAATCGAAAAAATCAAATGCCGTATCACTGAAAATATTCAGAAGATCCCGGAGATTCAGGTTGATGCCAACCGTCTCGAACAGGAGATGATTTACTACATCGAAAAACTTGATATAAATGAGGAAAAAAACAGACTGGATAATCACCTCAAATACTTCGTAGAAACGCTTAACAACGGTCATGGACAGGGAAAAAAACTCGGATTCATCGCTCAGGAAATAGGGCGCGAGATAAATACGCTCGGCTCCAAAAGCAATCAGGCCGAAATGCAACAAATAGTGGTGCTTATGAAAGACGAACTTGAGCAAATTAAGGAACAGGTGCTAAACGTGCTATAAACACAATTTCAATGACTATCGGCATATTTCCGGGTTCATTCAATCCGATTCATATGGGTCATCTGGCCTTGGCAAACTGGATTTGCGAGTTCTGCGACTTAGATGAATTATGGTTTCTCGTATCACCCCGGAATCCGCTTAAGAAGCAATCCGAATTAATGGACGAAAACAACCGCTTCCGAATGGTAGAAATTGCTATCGACGGGTATCCTAAATTCAGAGCAAGCAATTTCGAATTTATGTTGCCGCGTCCGTCATACACGGTCAATACATTGCGGGAACTGCGCAAGCAATTTCCCGATAAAACATTCCAACTGATAATGGGCGCTGACAACTGGGAAAAAATGTCATGGTGGAAAGACTACGAAGAGCTAATAAATGAGTTTTCAATCATTATATATCCGCGCAAAGGTTATGAAATAACGATTCCTCCCCAATATATAAACATAAAAAAAGCGGATGCTCCCCTTCTGGAAATATCATCCACTTTTATACGTCGGGCGATCAAAGAAAATAAAGATATCCGCTTCTTCCTTCCGGCAAAAATATGGGAAATGCGAAACCTTTTTGACCTGTAAAACAGATTCCAAGCTCCGTTCCGCCTGCAATCCCGGGAATATCCTATTTAGCTACGCGTTCAAGCCACTTAACCATACTAAGCATCACGATCATGGAAAGTCCCGTAGCGCCGACAAATACCAGCCAGCATATCCACAGCGGAACATGCACGTAAAGGATTCCCCCTATAATTAATAACGAATTGCCTATGGCCGTAGCAGCCAGCCAGAAACCTTGCATCAAACCTTGCAGATGCGACGGAGCGACTTTGGATACAAACGACAAACCTAACGGCGATATAAACAATTCCGCTATCGTAAGTATAAAATACAATGTAATCATTACCATCGGAGTAACGCGCATGGCGTCAATTTCGCCCGCACTCATGCCGCTCAAAGATTCTTTCGCCGGTAATGCAAACGAAAATATCATGAGAAATACGTATGCGAGAGCTGCAATTCCCATACCTATGGCAATCTTCATGGGCGTCGAAGGCTCTTTTCTTTTTTTTGCCATTGCGCCAAATACCCACATAATTAACGGAGTAAGCAACACTACAAAGAAAGGGTTAACGCTTTGGAATATTTCAGCTCCTTTAATACTCGTGAAACCCAGATCAATATTGATTATATCCAGATTCACATAATCCCGTGCAAAATAAGTAAGCGAATAGCCGTTCTGATGGAAAGACAGCCAAAAGAATATGACCACGCCAAATACGGCGAACAAAGCATAGATACGTTGCTTTACTTCCCGTGCGCTCATTTCTATTTCGCTCGCAGATATTTTTGCAGCGTCTTCTTTTTTATTGACGGCAGCTTTATTCGCCGGATCAGGGAAAGTCTTTTTGTTTGCAACGTAGATGACAAGGGATATCATCATCGCTACAACGGCAGCGCCGAAAGCATACTGGAATCCGACATTGAACACATCCAGATAGCTATTGGAAAATGCCAGCAGATCCGTAACGGCCGAACTGTCAAGCGACACATCATTTGCATATTTCGTAAAACGTTCGACAGCCTCTACGGGCATTGCATTCCCCTGCGCAATATACTGATGGCACAATTCCGGCAGGGAGGCATTATAATCAAAATTATGCACTTTCAGCCACCAGTTACGCACGCCTATTGCAATAAGAGGAGCAAACATAGCCCCTACATTAATAAACATATAAAAGATCTGAAAACCGGCATCCCTTTTATGTGCATATTGCGGATTATCATACATCTGCCCTACCAAAGCCTGAAGGTTCCCCTTAAACAGGCCGTTGCCAAACGAGATAACGAACAGTCCGACACACGTGATCGCCAGATATAATTTCATATCCGGCACAGGTGTTGGCGTAGGAATGGCAATAATCAGATATCCTACGGCCATTAACGCTATGCCGAAAAGGATCGTTCTTTTATAGTTTCTTGTTTTATCGGCGATTAATCCGCCAACTAAGGCTAAAAAATAAATGGAGGCATAAAATGCGGAATAAATATAGCCTGTCGTCTCTTCCGACAAGCCGAATTTGGCAGATATGAACAATACAAGTATTGCCATCATAATGTAAAATCCGAAACGCTCTCCCATATTCGACAGCGCTGCACCAAGTAATCCTTTAGGATGATTTTTAAACATGATATAAAAAAATTTAAGTTATGATTGTTTCAATGATTTATTTTGTTATTTGTCTTATAGCTCCCGTTTCGGGATAGAAAATGACCTTTACGGGTTCCTTCTTGTCTTCGAGAAGTACCGGAACGAGCATCTCCTGCGTTCCGAACTGCACAACCGGCACGTCCTTTTTAACAAGCGTTTTATTGTTCCTTATTATCTCTACCCGCGCCCTTCCGGGAACATTATAGACGATGCCTTTCGAAGATTTGGCTTTTTTCTCAGCCTCTTTCGGATCAAGTTCCGGTGCACGTTCGAGCGCTGTGAGATTTATATATACAGGTTCGCCTCCAAGATCGTCGGCGTCGAGGATTCCCAGTTTTGAGGAAAAACGGAATAACACTTCGCGTTCCAGTTCATCTTCCGGCAATATGGATACGTCAAACCAGATTGTTTCGCGTGTTTCCGAACCGGTAAAGAGCGCGGTTAACGCTTTTTCCTGTTCTTCGAGCTTTGATATAACAATCTTCATGGCTTCGCCGTCGGGCGGCAGGTTATCGGCGTCACCCGTCAGTATATCGGTACGGCTTTCGCGCAAATGATAGATCTGTTTTGCCGCAACTTCCGCCTGCCGGGCTACCGAACCGGCCATCAGCAACTCCTCCGTATATACCGACGACGAAGGAGGGATATTGGCCTTGCCTTTCTCCGTATCAGGTTCCTGCGCCTGCTCTTCCATGACATATACGTCATTTATCGCACATAACAGCCCCTCCGGCGTAAGATAGGCAAAAGGCGCTACCGTCTTCTGCTTAAACTCGATTTTATACGTATTTTCCGGATCGGGCACGCCTTTGCTTGTCAGCGTCACTTTTCCCAGTTCATAATAAACGGCATCTTCCGTAGCGACGTCTTTAATCCCGAGATAACGTTCCGCGTATCGGTAATAAGGCCCGGCTTTCACCGTCACTTTCGTAATTTCGGCGCCTACGACAAACGAAGTTACCGGCAAAGAGTATGTTATGCCGTCTCCCGACGCTTTTGTAGGAACAACTTTTTCGACTTTAGTTTGAGCTGTTGCCGCAACAGCGCTCAGCAATAATCCTAATATTGATATTACAATTTTCATTCTTACATTTGCATTTTGAAAAATAACAGCGCAAAACTAATTATTTTTTTGCAAGAGACAAATTTTTTCAAAAGTAAAATGTTATTTTTGCCTCCGAAAAACAAATAATCAAAAAAAATTAATTTATTTATGGAGAACAATAATCAGAAACAAAATCAGATTCAGGTAGAGTTAACGGACGAAGTTGCACAAGGCACTTATGCCAATCTGGCAATCATCGCACATTCACCTTCGGAGTTTATACTTGATTTTATACGTATAGTTCCGGGAACGCAAAAAGCCAAGGTCAAAAGCCGCATTATCCTAACCCCCGACAATGCGAAACGGCTGCTGCTCGCTCTCCAGGACAACGTACACAGGTTCGAGGAGATGATTAAAAACGGCGGGAACAATAATAACCCGTTCGGCGAACTTATACCGCCTATCGGAGGCATAGCAGGGGAAGCCTGACAAATGAAAGGACGTGTCCGAACAGTAATCTTTTCGGACAGCCTTTTCTCAAATACTTTCCAGGATCTTTTTCAGCACAGCCTGCGCCGAAATTTCACGGTTGGCAGCTTCCGGGATAACAATGCTTTGAGGACTTTCTATCACATCGTCCGTAACGATCATATTACGGCGAACAGGCAAGCAATGCATAAAGAAGGCATTGTTCGTCCATGACATTTTTTCCGCATCAACCGTCCACGAACGATCCGTACTGAGAATCTTTCCATAATCGGGATCATTGTATGCCGCCCAGTTTTTGGCATATATGAAATCGGCTCCCTCAAATGCTTTACGCTGGTCATACTCCACACGCGCCCGGCCTGCAAACGAAGGTTCTAACTCATAACCTTCGGGATGCGTAATCACAAATTCATAATCCGTAGCGTTCATCCATTCGGCAAAGCTGTTCGGAACAGCCTGCGGAAGTGCGCGCGGATGCGGCGCCCAGGTCATAACGACCTTTGGCCGCTCCGTTTTCTTATACTCTTCAATGGTAATCAGGTCGGCGTAACTTTGCAGCGGATGACGCGTAGCAGCCTCCATGCTGAATACCGGACGACCCGAATATTCGATAAATTGATTGAGGATAACCTCGTTATAATCCTGCTCCTTGCTTTCGAACCGTGCAAACGAACGAACGCCTATCACATCACAGTAACATCCCATCACCGGTATGGCTTCCAGCAAATGTTCCGGCTTATCGCCATCCATATTAACACCCCGTTCGGTCTCAAGCTTCCATGCTCCGTGATTCAAGTCAAGCACGATGGTATTCATGCCGAGATTCATGGCCGCCTTCTGCGTACTGAGGCGTGTACGAAGGCTTGAATTAAAAAATATCATCAGCAGCGTTTTGTTCCGTCCGAGTTCCGTATAGCGGAAACGGTTCTTCTTTAATTCCAGCGCTTCATTGACAGCCTGTCTGACATCACCTGCATCCTGTGCTTTTGTAAAATGCTTCATAATTAAATTTATTTAAAAACGGGGCGCAATTTCGGAAAAATCCCGCACATCTGCAAATATATTCATTATTTGGCTAAATCTTTTTTTGAGGTGCCGGATAGACCTGCAATCAATAAAGAAAAAAGTCTCTGTTTCTGATTCCAGAATTGTTGGCGATGAAGCGTTGAATTTTACCGTTTAGATTTTCGGCTTTGGCATTGGTTAAGCCATTTTCAAAATAGTGAATAATTTCGGTCTGACGGTTTTCTATCATCCGTGCGACCTGTAAAAATTCTTTGATACTCGCCTGTTTTACTTTTTCTTTCTATCTCCGAAGTTCAGCGAGGAGTATTCCCGTATTT
>JAISEJ010000088.1 GCA_031264155.1 Tannerella sp.
TAATTACCTGGTAGGCGTCATGGGTATTTTCTGGGACGAATTGCCGCTTTATGCCTTCTGGTCAGTACTGGCGATCTGCTGTTTGCTTTCGGCAACCTTTATTTTCTCCATCATGAAACGTCTGGAAAAAGCAACAAACGAATAAAAATGTTTCGAATTTCGGGAGAGTTACGTCATTAACACAGCGGCAACGCCTTGTGTAGAAAATGTACCTTATATAGAAAGAGCATCATCCGTTTATTCCCGCAAATACCGTTCATCATACTCTATTGTCGCGTCAACAATATAGTGTGTGTATATTGAAAATTTTCATGTAAATTTGTAGCCGCAATATAATATATATAATATATCAATAAGGAAGAATTTTTTACAAATTGAATAAAATGAATAAAATGCATACACGGTTTTTGTTGGGTTTTGTTTTCCTTTTGCTGTTTCCTTTCGGCGTATCAGCCCAGATACGCATCAATGGCGTTGCCTACCCGGTAGATACCCTGTTGCATACTCATGAAGTCGCATCCGGAATCAAAAGGACTTATTACGACCTGCCCGACTTTACAGCTCCTCCGCTGGGAAAAGGATTGAAAGTAAATGTGCTGGAGATAGATGTTTCAAATCCGGAAGTGAGTATTGAAACCTGCACGGGGAATCCGGCAAACTGGGCAGGACTGGAAACGCCTGTCTCCATGATGTCCCGTAAGAGGGCAGAGTATCAAAATATCGGCCGTACACCTGTGGCTGCCGTCAATGCTGATTTTTATCTTACCTCGTCAGGCGAGTATGAGTATTTTATAGAAGTAGGCCGTTCAATGGGCATGGAAATAAGCAACGGTATGTTGTCGCAACTTCCTGTTTCAGGAAGGGAGTTTGCCTTTGCTTTTGATGATCAGAACGTTCCCTGTGCAGGGTAATGTCTCTTACACGGGAGAGGTGAATATCAACGGCACATCGGAAAAATATACGCTGTCGGAAATCAATTATAAGGCAGCCGAGGGAAAGCTGGTATTTTTCAATACCGCTGCCAATAAAAATCGCACATCGAAATCTCATGCATGGTCTCCTTATAAAAGCACCATAGCAGTTCTTTCCAAGCATTCGGCTGGCTGGAAAGTCAACGAGCGGATGGAGTTTAAGGTGGAAAGCATTACGGAAGACACCTATGGACTGGATCTTTCCGAAGGAAAATCGGCGCTTGTAGGAAGCGGAAATGCTGCTGTTTTTTTAGGAAAAATGAACATCGGCGATATCATATCGGTGCAAATGAATATCAGCATCTCTAATCGCTTATTGCCGGGCAACCGTCCCAATGTCGTAGGAAGCAATCAGTATATACTTCAAAACGGGACTCCGACAAACAACAACTGGAATGAATATCATCCGCGTACAGCCATCGGTTTTTCAAAAGAAGCTACAAAAGTATACATGGTTACAGTGGACGGACGTGCAGACAATTACTCCGGAGGCGTGACCACAAGACAGTTGGCCGATATTATTTCGTCTGCCGGAGCATGGACCGCAGTAAACCTGGATGGCGGAGGTTCAACCGCCATGATCGTGCATGATAAAATCGCCAACAAACCGTCTGACGGTAGCGTCAGGGCGGTTACCAATGCCCTGCTGGCGATATCCTCCGTCCCTGCTGATACCGAAATAAAGGAAATCGATCTTTTTCCCGGCAGGATCATCATTAAAACAGGCGACTCAAAGGCGCTGGGGATTATTACGCGTAATGCAGAAGGAGAAGTGATTGATTATATGATTACCAAAAATGCCACATTCAGCGTCAAGGGGAATATTGGCGCCGTAGAAAACGGGATTTTCCATGCATCGGACGAAAGGGGAGAAGGTTATATACTGGCCGAATATGACGGGGCAAAAGATTCGTGCTATGTGAAAATACGGGGAAAAGCTGATTTTTCGAATGCCCGGCTGAAAAATATTCATGTAGACCGGGGCGAATTGATCCCGGATTTTGATCCGGATTTTGACCAGTATACCCTGGTTTTAAGCTCTCTTCCGGCGAGAGTTACCTTGACCGGCGAGCCGGAAGATTACAAAGCGGTCGTAACCGGTAATATTACTGAAAAGCAGCTCGTTTCGGGGCAGAAAGTAATATTGTCGGTGCTGTCGGAAGATAAAACCCAAAGCAAAACATATACGATAACCGTATCAAAACCCACAGGAACAGAAGAAATGCTGAAAAATGAAGTGAAGATATTTCCCAATCCTGTAAAAAGCGGCCAGACGCTTTCTATTCATTTGGATGAACAAAAAGCAGATTTACTGGTAAAAGTTTATGATACGTCAGGATTGTTAGTCAAAACCCAAAAGCCATCCGGACAAAAGATTGAATTGCCTGTAACATTTTCTCCAGGAATATATCTTGTTTCTATTTTTGATGGTGGAGAAAATATTTTTAACGGTAAAGTTTTAGTAGAGTAACCCATTCGCCCGGTTTTGCATTGAATGTTGCGGCGTCGGAAGATGTAATAAGCTCTGAAAGAGCGCAAGAGCGAAACATTCCGTGCGTATTTTGCCCGTCAGGGCAGGACATTCATAGCAATAGAAATCAATGCGGAAAATATCAACGAAATCCCCGTAGGAGATTCATGATATTAAAAAAAAAATAAATACAATTTTAACAATTAAGTTTTGTTTTTGTTCAAAAAGCAATATATCGAACTAACTTACTGAAACACAGCATTTATTTAAAAACAGGTAACGAATAAGTAACGCTGCATATGCATTAATCTGCTGTATTTTGCATCATGACAAATAACTTTTTTCAGATTGCCAAAGGTACGAAAAAATTGTAAACCCGGCAATCAATTTTTTATATATTTATGAAAATACCCTGCACACAGCCATTTGACTGTGACAGGGTATTTTTTTCACGATAAACCGGACTTATCAGGCGGCAATTTCCTCAATTTCCGCATATACCGCTTCAGGGATGTCCCCGTCTTCTTCCGGTATGTCTCCGATTTCCGCGTGCTCGGGCAGTCCGGGGTACAGGGGCGTACCGAAAGCATCCGGATCGCTGAAGGTTTCCCCGCTTTCCGTTACGGCAGGTTCCGCTGCGGGAGCCGGTTCCGACGGCTGTTCTTCCGCGTTTTCACTGCTGTGCGGCTTCAATTCGCGGATTCTTTCTTCAATCCGAATGTGTCGCTTTTTGTACTGCTCGTTGTACTGCTCCTTGAGTTGATTTACCTTTTGAGGGAAGTGCAGCGAGGCCAACTCAAGCAGGAGGTACGACTGCCGCCTTACACCGCAGGTATCGGAAAGATGCTTAATGATAAAGTCGCGCCGGATGGCATTTTTATGTTCACCTGTCAGGGAAGCGGTTACCCCGGCCTTTTCCTCGTCGGTAAGGGGAACTTGCGTGTCAAATCCCAGTTTCCCGTAATTTTCCTTCCGCAGGGCGGAAAGCATAATGTAGTAAACCAGTTCTTCTTCCGCCTGTTGAAATTCCGTATCGGGAATAATGCTTTCCCTGACAAGGCGCTTCACGTCCTCTACCGCCTTTTCGATGGCTATTTCCCTGTTCCGGCTGTCCTGCCTGTGCAATTTTTCGACCGTATCTTCTTCCGTCGGCTGACCGTTTCCAGTCTCGGTTTCGGGAACAATCCGGTAGCAGAGTTCGGGTTTCCGGCAGGAAAATGAGGCTGAAAGCCACAGTAAGCGGCTGTACACCTGTCTTTTGAAGACAGCAGAGACAGAAGGTGAGTGCCGTAACGGCGACAACCGCCAGCGTTGTTTTCAGAAAAATTGATTTTTGCATGACGCTGTATTTTTTAATTATTATATTTATGTTTGTCAGGGAAGTTCCCTTTTCAGGGCAAAAAGCATCATCCTGCCGGTACTGTCAAGGTTTCCGGGAAAAATACTACCCGGAGCGAAGCGGAGGCGTGGAGATTTTTTACCGAACCGCGAAGCGGCCTGACCTTGACAGTACCAATAGTGGAGGGCGATACCTTTGCCCGCAGAAAAGGGGGCTTCCGCCTTTCCTTCCATTCAGGCTTCACTCGTCACTCATACAGCTTTCATACAGATCCAGCCTGACAAACGAGGAGTATTCCTCCCCCTTGCGGTTGGTCATGTTCGATGAATACCGGCCTGCCTTCGCGCAGTTGTGCACGATCTCCGGCGGTAAGGGCTACACCGCCCATCTCCTTGGGGACGTAAATCTCTCTCGCGCCTTCCGGCGTGTCGGGGTTGAAGCGGGTATAGGTGGGCTTTCCGATGCTTTCGTCCAGTTTGACAAAAGACGAAAACACCTCGCCGTCCTTGCGCTTCATGTCTTCCACGAAAATCGCCCTGCCCGCGTTGAGGTCTTCCATCTGCTTTCCCGTCAGTTGTACGCCGCCGACCTGCCGGTTAAAGAGCCTGTCACTGTCAAAAATGAATTCGATTCCCCGGCGGTCGGCGTTGATCTGGATATGGGCGTTGAACTCCCTGCCCATCTCCGAAATCATGCCTTCCAGGTAAATGGCCTGCCTTCCTTCAGGTCGTCCTTTTCCTGTTCCGACAGCTTAACGCCTTTTACCTCGTCGGGGATAAATACGCTGCCGGCTCTCAGGGCGACTGTCTCATTGGTCAGCCTGTCGATGCTGGTAAATGTGGGGACATATTCCCCGCTGCGGCTCTTAATCTCGACTACCCGCCCCCATGTTGCCTGTTTCCTTGAGGTTTTTCCTGTCTTCCTCTGAAAAGACGTGCCCGAAAAAGGGCTTGTCCAGGTCGGGGGATTTGCGGATGCCGTGCATGGCCAGGACGACAGCCGGGCGTCGGTGCGCAGGACTGCCGAGCCGAAGTTCATGCTGATGGGGACGAGCGCGGTGGTCTTGTAGCCTTTCAGCATGGTGTCCAGCAGTCCCTTTTCCTGGAGGTAGTCGCGGGAAACTCCGAAGTTTTTCAACTGTTCCCAGTTGATCATGGATTCATTGTAGCGGGGCGGGCGGTTATTTTCGCTGTTCTCCGCCACCGGCTGTTGCATTTGCGTTTGTTCTTGTTCTTGCTTTGTCATAACATTTTCTTTTTGATTATTAATACTCTGTTTTTTATCCTTTTCTTTGGGCGTGATTTCATACGTTTCGAGGAACTTTTTCACTTCCGGCGTATCCTTTCCCGCCACCAGGTCTTTCAGCGCTTTGTTGAACTCCCTGAATTTCCCGACGTTCAGGCGGAAGAGCCGGAAGCGGGTCGGGTCCTTCGCCTGGTTCCAGAAGTTGGAAAGAAAATTCGTGACGATGTTGGAGTTATAGTCGATTTTCAAAAAATCGTTCTGATGCTCTTCGTCCGCCGGAACGGTCTTCGCCTTTCCATCCTTCCCGATTTCCGAAACCGCCCGGACGGAAAGCTCCTTTTTGTCCATGACCAGCAGGATGTCGCTCACCTGCTCGTCCGCTGCCTGCGGGGTATCTCCCCGGATGTTTTGTTTTGCCATATAATTTATATTTAAGAATGAATTAATAAAAAACCGCCTCAAAAGTAGAACGGAATATTTATTATGATACTGACTTGCAGGATAATGGCGACATACGTCGTCATACGTCACCGTATGTCTTGAGGGCAGAATGTCCATCCAAAAGTGAACAGGAAAATTGAACGCCGGGATTGCAGTCGATAATGCAAAAGTTGCTGCCGAGACAAAAGCATACAAAAAAATCCCCGTCATTGTCGACTTCACCGACGACGCGGGAAACGACGTAATGCAGCAGATCATTGAACACAATTACAACCAAATAAAAGCGGACGTGAAGCAGATCGTCGCAGACGAACTGGAAAAAATAGAGGCTGACCCGGAATTGCAGCATCTGATAAGGAAAGAGTAAAAGAAAATGACCTGTAAACAACAAAGAGCCTGTAAAAACGGCTCTTTGTTGTTTCTAAATGGAAGTGAAACCGCTTTTAGGGGGAAATCCATCTCTATTTGGCGAATTGTAATAATGCTGATAATAAATTGCTTAACGACATAAATGCCAATATAGGAATACCTCATTTGGCGAATTGAATTGCCTCTGCAAACTGTCTGGAAACGGGTTTTCTGCAAAAGGCAAGCCGAAACAGTTCTTTGAATCCGCTCCAAACCGGGCCTCATAAGATGATCAGAAAGTCTAAAAAGTTGTTATTTAATGCCCTCGCACATGAAATTCGCAAATTCGACAAAAATTATAAGCTATTTTTGAAACTTTTTGCAAGATAGTTCGTAAAACTAAAAAAAA
>JAISEJ010000144.1 GCA_031264155.1 Tannerella sp.
GGACGGGCTTACGGCGTCGAACTGATGGCGCAAAAAACAAC
The DNA here is from genome assembly GCA_031264155.1 of Tannerella sp. Taxonomy (GTDB): domain Bacteria; phylum Bacteroidota; class Bacteroidia; order Bacteroidales; family Tannerellaceae; genus Tannerella. Next base: position 42 of record JAISEJ010000144.1, read on the forward strand.
CGGGAAACTGACCGGGTGGCTATCTTATGCGCTGGCCAAAAGCGAACGCAAATTCCAGGAATCAGGCATCAATCAGGGGCGATGGTTCCCGTATAAATACGACCGCCGCCATCACATAAACCTGACCGCAAACTATATATTGTCGGAGAAAATAGATATCGGCGCATCCTGGGAATTTTATACCGGAGGAACAACCACGCTCGGAGAAGAAAAATCGCTGCTCATCACGCCTCCAGGGTATTCGGGTACGACAATATATTACGGTTTTTATGAGGATTATCTGAATCGTCCGAACGCAAAAGCTTGGGAGATTGATTATATAAAAGGACGGAATAATTATCGCCTCCCGCCAAGTCACCGGTTAAACGTCGGAATCAATTTCCACAAAAAGAAAAAGCATGGCGAACGTATTTGGAGTATAAGTATTTACAACGCCTACAACGCAATGAACCCGACATTCATTTACCGGGATGCCGAATATATCGAAGACACCCAAGTCCCAACCGTCAGAAAGATTACTATTTTACCAGTCATACCTTCATTTACTTACACGTATAAATTTTAAAAGATGAAACAGAATATATTACTATGGGCAGCCGTTTGTTTATCCGCCTGTCAAAACGAGATTCCTTTCGACATAAAGAATAATCCGCCTAAACTGGCTCTCCACACACTGATTGACAGCAACACGGACAAAAATGAAATTTATCTGTCATGGACCGGGCTGGAGCATACCTCTTTAGTAAACGACCCGGCGGTAAATATTTATGTCAACGATGAATTAAAAGAACAGCTCATATACGACCGGACGCGAATTGAAGTTGCGAATATTTATCCCTCCGTAAATTTTTACACAACAGGCGTACGTTTCTCCCCGGGCGACAAAGTAAAAGTGGAGGCATTCGCCGATAACGGAAAACATCACGCCTGGGCCGAGGACGTCATTCCGCAACCTGTCGAAATCGAAAAGATCGATACGATGACCTGGACGAAACATACATGGCACCGCAATGGAAACTATATGCGCCTCAAAGTTAAATTTACGGACAACCCGAATGAAAAAAACTATTACCGGCTAACCGTGCAACAAAATGATACCTTGCCCGTAATATCGGAAGACGCCCAACCCGACACGATTTTCGTATCCAAAAATTACCTGACGTTAATCACCCGGGAAGATTTTGTGCTGACGGACGGAAAACCGTCTTTCGACGAAAATAACGAGCCGTTTTTTCAGACGGAAAACCGTTGCTGCATCTTCGACGACACCCGTCTGAACGGAACATACACCATAACCGTCAGCTGGCAGAAATATGACACGAATCCAAAAGCCAGAAGCAGCATAACCGTAGGCTTGTCCGCCATTACGGAAATACAGTATTACTATTTAAAGGCGCTCAACATACGCGGTTATGGCGCGGATCTTGATCTCCTCACCCAACCCGTTTCATTTCCGGACAACATCCAGGGCGGCGTCGGCTTTTTAGGCCTGAGTGCAACGAGCGTCCAAACCCTGAAATTACCCGACCATATCCCGGAAAAACAGAAATAAAGCCATACTTAGAGACCTTCAAAGAGTTCTTTTAGACTTTCAAAGAGCTCTTTTAAACTCTCAAAGAGTTCTTTGAGACCTTCAAAGAGTTCTTTTAGACTTTCATTGTCAGCGAAAGAGAAGTGAAAAAGTAATAGCAAATTATCTGCTGTTATAAATTTTATTTGTACGTTTGCAATGTCATACCAATTGTATGGCACGATGACACACTAAGCAGTTATTAAAATTAATGGATGTGAAACTGTACAGTGAATTGTTTACCTGTATTTATTCTGGTAAAGCAATAAGAGATTCATAAAAAAATGGAATCCGCATAACCGAACTAAAAGGCTTATTTTTGGAAATATACAATATAATCAAAGTATGAACATCGCAAATCAAAAGGATATATCCGTGAAATGGAGTTTATTTATCATTTTATTTTTAACTGCATTTATTGCCAAAGCGCAGATAAGCGAAACTGCATTTATCGAAAAAGTACAGACATATCAGGATTCCGTCAAAATCAGGAGGGGTCGGGATATGTTTGACGATACATTAGACCCGGCCACTTTCAATATAAAGGATTACATGAAAATGTTTAATACCTTGAAATTGAAAAATCCCGAACATGAATACGGCTGTTTTTATTTTGATAACTTTCTGGACGGGAAACCTTATATTTATACAGGAAATCATGATTTCGATATAATGGAGCATGTACGTGCAGGAGCCGGAAAAGCCGAACTGGAAGACGAAGAACAAAGGTTCATACGCGGCGAGTTATACCGTTTCCTTAATGATTCGGTCAACAGAGCCTGTAACAATGTCATTCCGGAAGATTGCGTCGAAGGGTATTTACAATATCTTTTCTTTCGTGAATTTGGAGAGCAGTTTGCTCTTAAATGGCACGCGGCTAACAAGCAAAAACGTATAATATGTACACGAAAGGATATTGAAAAAATTGTGGACGAATATGGAACC
>JAISEJ010000156.1 GCA_031264155.1 Tannerella sp.
CTCCATTTGCCTTTGATGCTGTCTGCCCAAATAACAAAGTTTGTGCCTGCGGCGGGGTAATAAATGTAGTATTTTCCTTTGTGTTTCACTAAGTCGGGCGCCATTGCCGAGCCGCTCCACCGGTTTAGGGCGCGGCAGACCGGTTGCCAATTCATCAAATCCGTGGAATGCCAGATAAAGAATCCGGGAGCATAATAAAACGGTGAATGGGTCATGTAAAAATCATCTCCATCACGTAAGACGGTGGGGTCGGGATAGTCGCCAGGAAAAATAGCTTTCGGGAAACGCTGCGCATTCACCGAAAATACTATTCCGCAGATAAAAAGGATTAAAAGGATGCTTTTATTCATTTTTCACTGAGTTATTGTTTTTTACTGAGATTTTGTACCTTGATATTATAAATTCCCGATTGCAACTCAAAAGTGTACTTCCCATTGTCGAATCCCGCATATTTTACTCCTGCCGACGAATTTAGCGCTTTTCCATTTTCCGTAATGTCATGGATTGAAGTTGCTTTCAGGTGTAAAGTGGCGGAAGTGTTTGCCGGAACAACCAAACGATAGTAGCAATCCTTGTTTTTTACTTCCCATGCGCTTTCTATCCGTCCGTACATGGAATCGTAATGCCCTATCGCATGGGTCATTTCTCCTGTTGGGTCGGGTTCGGGTTTCAGAATAAAATACTTAAATCCCGGATGATTTTCATCTCGTTCAATGCCTGAAGAATAATTGCACATCCACGCTCCGACTGCTCCGAATGAATAGTGGTTAAAAGAGTTCATCCGGTTATTTCCTCCGAAACCGTCGGAATGTGTATAAGAATTTAATCGCTCCCAGATGGTGGTTGCACCCTGCGTTACCGGGTAAAGCCACGACGGGAAAGCGGTTTGTTGCAGCAGGCGATAGGCCGCATCCGAATAGCCCCGGTCGGATAACGCTTTACTTATCCATGCGGTTCCGATAAAGCCGGTCATCAGAGAGTAGTTTTCCCGTACTACGGCTGCTACAAATTCATTCAAAACGGCTGCCTCGTTCGCTTCGCTTACTATATCAAAAGTAAGCGGAAGTACATAAGAGGTTTGGGTATCGACATTCTTTCCTTTTTTTGTTGGGTAGAAATCAGCGTAAACGGTTTTTCCTGTTTTAGCATCAATGTAGGTTTTGTTAAAAAAATCTTTCCTTTCAGCATGAAGCCGGTCGAAATACCGGGCATCTTCGTCTTTTCCCAACACGGATGCTGTTTTTTTCATTATTTCCAAATCGTATATGAAATAGGCTTCCCAAAGGAGTGTTTTGTCGTTCTTGTCGTCTTCCGGGCTGAGCCAGTCGCCGAGGTTACCCCATGCGCCGGGATTTTCCTGTACCAGTAACCCTGTTTCCCTGTCTATGTTTTTTTCGAGCAGATAGTTGATATAACGCTTCATAGCGTCGTAGTGTTCGGAGAGCATGGCCTTGTCGTTGTATTGCAGGTAACCTTCCCATGCGACCGTTATCCCGGCGCTGCCCCATAGCATACCGCCAAAGCCTCCACCCAGCGGAGCAACGTCGGCAAATCGTCCGTCCTGTCTTTGCGTATCGCGCAATGCCCGTAGATGCCTGCGCAGGAATTGGGAAGCATTGGACAGGTAAACGGCCGTGCGGGAAAATACCGAAATATCGCCGCTCCAGCCCAGACGTTCATTCCGTTGAGGACAATCGGTTGGGATAGACAGAAAGTTGCTGTACATAGACCAAGTGATATTATCCCATAGCTTGTTGACTTTCGGGTTTGAGGTAACGTAAGAGGCGGTCAACTCATGCACGGAACTCAGGACATTTGCTTTGACCGCTTCCAAAGGCAAAGGTTCCGCAATGCCTGTTATTTCTATGTAGCGGTATCCGTGGAAGGTGAATCTTGGGCTGATGGTTTCGCTTCCGCCTTTGGATATGTAAATGTCCTGCGCCATCGCTGCGCGGATATTTTCGAGCATAATCATTCCCGTATGTTCCCGGTATTCGGGTAAGTCGGGGTATTTTACTTCCGCAAAACGGAGTACGATATGTTGGCCCCTCTCCATACCGTTTAAGGTGATTTGGGGAACGCCTGCCATATTCTGCCCCATATCGTAAACAAACACCTTGGGGCGTACTTCTTCCACCGAAACGGCCGTAAGCTCTCTTATTTTCCTCACCGTTTCGCCAAACTGCCCGGCGAGGGACATATTCGCATAGCCCTCTGCTAAAGGCATATTAAAGGCGTTGTTTTCCATATCGCGGATAACGGTTTCCTCTAAAGGAACCTCTACGACTTTTTTCCATTCAGAATCATCATAAGCGGGCGTACTCCAACCTTCTACAGCCTGTTCTTTGGATGCATCATATACTTCTCCCTGAAAAAAGCTGCCGTAAATCACCGGCCCGTTACTGTAGCAAGTCCACGTAGAAGGGTCGGTTACTATCACGTCTTCTTTGCCGTCGGAGTATGTGATTACAAGCTTTGCCAGCAACGATTGCCGGTCGCCGAAAAAATTCCACAACTCCGGCATATAGGTAGCGCCGCCACTCCACCAACCTTCGCCCAGCAGAGCGCCCATGACATTTTGCCCGGAGCGAATGTGCTCTGTAACGTCGAACGTCTGGTACAAATGCGTTTTATTGTACTGTGTCAAGCCAGGATTGAAGTAATCGTCGCCAATTCGTTTACCGTTCAGGTAGATATCGTATATTCCCCTGGAGGTTGCGTAAAGACGCGCCTTTACTATTCCTGCTTTTGATACCGGAAAAGACGTGCGTAGCATGGGCATGGAATTTTTATCAATAGTCTTCGTTGCGAAAAATCCGCCGCTTCCGCCTTCTATCTTATGCGGACTGCTTTCCGAGAATAGTATGTTGGACGGGCTTCTGTAGTTTCTTACTTCAACACCGGAAAAATAAGCCGTCATTTGATGAGGAACGCTATACCCAATATCCCCTAAAACAGGGAATGCTATAAAATCGCCTCCCTGTCCCAAAGGGTTCAGGTTTATCCGGGCTATCAGGTTCGCCGGGTCGCGGCCATCAATATGGATATGCGTATCGCCTGCTGCGGAACTGATGAAAACGGTGTGAATGTCGTACATATTTTCTTTATTGATAATGGAACGGGCAACAGGGTAGCTTTTGAACGGAGTGCCGTCTTTGTCCTGCGGGTGGTAGCCTGACCGGTAAATATTCAATAGAGCCTGCCCGCCGGCATGAATATCAGCTATGTCTATTTCTACCTGAATATAGGCGTTGTTTGTTTTGCTTTCGAGATGATACAGGTTTTTGTTTTTATCCATCAACCGGCTGTCATTTGCTCCGTAGATAAAGCCGGCCTTAGTGCTTCGGGTAGCTTTATCCAATTGCACCGAGTAGCTTAGCTTGAAAACCGGAAGGTAGTGCGCATACAACACCCTGTCTTCACTTTCGCCGCCTATCCATTTAGCGCCACTCCATCCTTCGGGAGAGTTCATTATCCCCGTTTCAAACCACGAAGCAGCTTTGTACGGTTTATTCTTTTGATCCCAGACAACGACTTCCCAGCGGTATCTTGTAAAAGGCTTTAACGGGCTGCCCGCGTATTTGATATTCAGGGAAACATCACTGTCTGTTTTATTGGAATCCCATACATTTTCCCCCTTTTCATCAATCACCGTAAGCCGGTAAGCCGTTTGAAAACATCCGCGCATATCCGACTGCATTTGCCAACTGAAACGGGGCGTGTCTTCATCAATACCCAATGGCGTTTCCGTGTATTCAACCTTCAACTTGCCTATGGCTATATCCGGGACATTCTGAGCGGACAGGTTTAATCCGGCCAAAAGAAACAATCCCACAAGGATACTTTTTATTCTTTTCATTTGCTTTTTATTCTGATAACGGTGAATGAATAAGCAGGCCATTCCAGTTGCAACTCTTTTGAAACGGTAATAGTGGAAACCTCCGGACGGACGTTTTTGTCACCCGGATTGCCTTGCAGTACCGTTTTCACAGATTCTACACTCGACAAATTAAAATCGCTCATGTCGATGCTTGATTTTATTGCTACCGGCAACAGGTTGACCATTTTGATAATCAAATCCCTGCTTTTGCTGTCGCGGACAAACGAAACAGCTACTCGTTTTTGTACATCTTCCTGTTTTTCGGAGAGAGAAATCGTTGCCGGCAGATATTCGTCACCGGAATTTTGTCCGCATAACTGCTGTACATAATAGCCAACCGTCGGTTTGACTTCTGCGTTATTGAAATAAATCAGGTCGGGATTCCATTGCGTATGGCCTTCCTTTGCCAGCAGCGGAGCGTATGACGCCATACCGACCACATCGCCGTTGCGTTCCAGGTTGATGATGTGCAAGGCTTCGACAAGCGCCGTTTCGATATTGTTGGGACGTCCGGGTAAGTGGGCGGCATATTCTCCGAGATATACTTTCGACTTTGAGCGGTCGTAACGGTCGTAGTAATCCTGATTGTGAATAAACCAGCCGGGCGGTTGATAGTAGTGCTCATCGACCATCGGGACGCC
>JAISEJ010000166.1 GCA_031264155.1 Tannerella sp.
CATGAATCCTCAGTAAGGAGTGTAGCAGCTGTTCTGCCTGGGGTGTTGCTTTTTTGGACATATCTTTTTTCCGGCGAAGGTAGTAATTTTTCTCCGGAACCTCAAAAAAAGATTTAGCCAAGAAAACCGGAAAAATTCTGAAATCAGAAAAAATGAGTATCTTTGTTTCCCAAAAATAAAGCGAATATGCCGTATAAAATAAAATCAAATCCTGCCGCACATCGGAAACCCGCCCGCGAAAGCCGCTGCTCCGGCGCCGTATCCGGCGATCACTCCGGACAAATGCCATTCCATTCCCGCGAGATTCCCGGCGCATTTGCTAATCCTCCCGATTTCATGTCGGAGGCGTCATTTTACACTTTCTTGATTGTGGAAACCTTGCGGGTGGCTCCCGCGAATTTTCCACGGCCGAAAAAACCGTACGGGAAGCTCCCCGCGAACTTTCCACGACCTGGATTGCCCTGAATTTATGCCGTGCACTATATCGAATACCGGGAAAACCACTTAACTTTGATGCGCCGGCAGAAATTGCACCGGCTATTTTGAATCTATAAACTGAAAACTTATAATTGCGTCGACTGACTTTTTCTTTTGATAATGCTGACCATAAAGCATTGCAAAAGCGATGCATAAAGGCAATCCCGCGGCAGCAAAATAAAAATTTTACAGATAAATTTTGGTTGATAACGAAATAACTCCTAATTTTACCGTGTTTTTAACAGAAAAAAAATGAGATTTGACGAATTAAAACTTGAAGATTCGGTATTAGACGGGCTTTACGCCATGAATTTTCAAGAAATGACACCCGTACAGGAGATGTCAATCCCCCCCATATTGGAAGGTAAAGACGTGATAGCATGCGCCCAGACCGGAACGGGGAAAACAGCGGCGTATGTATTGCCGGTTATCAACGAACTGAGTAAAGGGACGTATCCCGGCGACGCCATAAATGCGGTGATCATGGCTCCTACGCGCGAACTTGCTCAACAAATAGATCAACAGATAGAAGGGTTCTCGTATTACCTGCCCGTATCTGCCGTTGCCGTATACGGAGGCACCGACGGCATTGCTTATGCGCAACAGGAAAGAGGCATGCAAATGGGCGCCGATATTGTAATCGCAACCCCCGGACGTCTGATTGCTCACATGAATATGGGTAGCGTTGACTTGTCGCGGGTATCGTTTTTCATCCTTGACGAGGCCGACCGCATGCTCGACATGGGCTTCTATGACGATATCTTACAGATATATAAGAAGCTGCCCGGAAACTGCCGGATTATCATGTTTTCTGCAACAATGCCTCCCAAGATACGCACGCTTGCCGAAAATATAATGAAAGACCCGCATGAGATAGAAATTGCTATCTCAAAGCCGCCCGAAAGCATCATGCAAACGGCTTATATCTGTTATGAGGCTCAGAAAATGCGTATTCTGGAGAAGCATTTCAAGGAAAGCAACCCTAAGCGCGTAATCATCTTTTCGTCCTCGAAACAAAAGGTCAAAGATTTGGCTGTCGTATTAAAGCGTATGAATATCAACGTAGCCGCCATGCATTCGGACCTCGAACAAAGTATGCGCGAACAGGTGATGAAAGACTTCCGTAACGGACATATTGACGTCATGGTAGCAACCGACGTCGTTTCGCGCGGTATCGACATAAACGATATAAGCGTTATCGTCAACTACGATATTCCGAAAGATCCGGATGATTACGTGCATCGCATCGGACGGACGGCACGCGGCACGGACGGGCACGGGCTGGCAATCACGCTGGTGTCCGAAAAAGAGCAAAGCAAGTTTAAGGCGATTGAGACTTTCCTCGGAAAAGATATATACAAAATCCCCATCGAGCCTTCTCTCGGAGAAACGCCGTCATACAATCCGGATAAATATAAACGCAACGGCAAAGGAGGTCGTAAAAATCACTTTTCCGGAGGCCATTCGGAAAAAAGAAGAAATAACCGCCCTCGCCAAAAGAGATAGGAAGGAGGCCGTAATTCCATGATTTGTTTTCCAAATGCAAAAATTAATATAGGGCTTTACGTGACGGGGAAGCGTTCGGACGGATTTCATAACATTGAAACCATATTCTACCCTATCCCGCTGAACGATGCTCTCGAAGCCGTCGGGGCGGACGAAAGCTCGTTCCGGCAAACGGGTTTAATGCTTAATTCGGCGGACGGAGATAATCTCGTCATGAAAGCGTATGCTTTAATGTCTTCGATACACGACATCCCTCCGTTGCATATATATTTGCAAAAAGCTATTCCGCCGGAAGCCGGGCTGGGCGGAGGAAGCGCCGACGCTGCATTTACGCTGAAGTTGATTAATGAGTTGTGCAATCTCCAGATACCGGCCGGCAAACTTGAAAAAGCGGCTGCATCATTAGGCGCCGACTGTCCGTTCTTCATTCGGAACAAGCCGGTCGTAGCCACCGGTAAGGGTAACGTTTTCAAACCAACCGGCATATCGTTGAAAAACTATCTGATATATATCGTAAAACCTCCCGTCACGGTCTCTACGAAAGAGGCGTACGCAATGGTGAAGCCGCGAAAACCGGCATTTCCGCTCGACAAATTGGCGTCGCTGCCCGTCACGGAATGGAGAAACGTTCTGGCAAACGATTTCGAGCGCAGCATATTTGAGAAATATCCGGTAATCGGAGAAATAAAAAACAAATTATACGCCCTCGGAGCGGAATATGCCTCGATGTCAGGCTCCGGTTCGGCCGTTTACGGATTATTCAAAACGGCGGTTCCGCTCAATTTCCCCAATTGTTTTGTATGGAAAGGCATGCTCCGGTAAAGGCTTACGGGCTTGAGGCGTGGCTTCCTGTGACGAAAAAAGAAGTTGAACTGCGCGGTTGGGATTATTTGGATGTAATCCTTTTCAGCGGCGATGCGTATGTCGACCATCCGTCGTTCGGTGCGGCTGTCATAGGAAGGGTGCTTGAGGCGTGGGGGTTAAGGGTTGCCATTGTTCCGCAACCCGACTGGCGGGGCGACTACCGCGATTTCACAAAGTTAGGCGTCCCGCGGATGTTTTTTGCCATTTCGCCCGGCGCCATGGATTCGATGGTCAGCCATTATACGGCAAACAAACGCCTCCGTAGCGACGATGCTTATACGCCAGGTAACCGCCCGGGCATGAGGCCTGATTATCCCAGCATTGTATATGCGAAAATATTAAAAAGCCTGTATCCCGGCGTTCCGGTCGTATTAGGCGGTATCGAAGCGTCGCTACGACGCCTGGCGCATTATGACTACCGGCAGGACAAACTGCTTCCCGGCATCCTGACCGACAGCCCGGCCGACCTCCTGGTTTACGGCATGGGAGAAAAACCGATTACTGAACTGGTGCGGCTATTGGGCAAAGGCGTGCCTTTCGGGAATATTAAAAACTTGCCGCAAACGGCATATATCACCGAAAAGGTCACGGCATCGGCGGACGATATCGTATTGTTTTCCTACGAAGAATGTCTTAACGACAAGCTGAAACAGGCAAAGAATTTCAGGATTATAGAAGAGGAATCGAACAGGCGCTGCTCCTCCAGGATACTCCAGCATACGGCCGGCAACAGGATAATCGTCGTAAATCCACCTTACGCTCCGGCTACGACGAAGGAGCTTGACGCCTGGTATGACTTGCCGTATACGCGCCTGCCGCATCCGAAATATCGCGACAAGGTTATCCCCGCTTTCGACATGATAAAATTCTCGGTAAACATTCATCGCGGCTGTTTCGGCGGATGTGCTTTTTGCACGATTTCAACTCACCAGGGAAAACAGATCGTATCGCGCAGCGACGAATCAATCTTGAAGGAAATCGAGAAAATAACCCGGATGCCCGATTTCAAGGGATATATAAGCGACCTGGGAGGGCCGTCGGCAAACATGTATCGGATGAAGGGTAATGACGAACGTATTTGTGGCAGATGCAAAAAACCGTCCTGTATATTTCCGCACGTTTGTAAAAACCTGATAACGGACCATACGCCGCTTTTGGAGTTATACGGCAAGTCGACCGAGATTCCAGGGATAAAGAAGGTGTTCGTCGGCAGCGGCATACGCTACGATTTACTGCTTCACAGGAGCGAAAATGAAGCGTTCAACGACGCATCCCGCCGGTATATTGAAACGCTGGTAACGAACCATGTATCCGGCAGGTTGAAGGTCGCGCCGGAGCACACGGAAAAGAATGTGCTGCAAATTATGCGTAAACCGCCAATCGAATTATTCGAGAAATTCAAACGCATGTTCGACAAAATCAATGTGGAACGAAATCTGAACGAACAGTTAATCCCTTATTTCATCTCAAGCCACCCGGGTTGCACGGAAACGGATATGGCCGAACTGGCCGTCAAAACAAAGGAAATGAACTTTCACCTCGAACAAGTACAGGATTTCACGCCAACGCCCATGACTTTAGCCACCGAGATTTACTATACCGGCGTTCATCCCTATACGCTGGAAAAAATCCCGTGCGCCCGTACAAAGGAGGAAAAACTCGCCCAACGTCGTTTTTTCTTCTGGTACCTGGCCGAATACCGCCCTCAAATCGTACGCTTCCTGCGGCAAATAAAACGCAACGACCTTATAGACCGGCTCCTGAAAAAACAAAAACGGAGTCAGGGCTAAAAAAACAGTTTGCTGAAAGTTGTTTTTTTTATTGCTGTATATTGGTCTTGGTCTCGTCGGAAGCAACACCATACAGTTCATCGGTATTTTTCGGGAAAGATGATTCCGGTTTTTGTTCTTTTATGTAACGCATGATTTCATTTATCCCGTCTATGAATTTATTAAAATCTTCTTTATAAAGGAAAATCTTATGCTTCTCAAATGTTGCGGATTCTCCTTCTTTAGTCTGATTTTTTTTGCTTTCGGTAATAACAATGAATAAATCTTCTTTCAGGTTCTTTCTCACATCCAGATAATAAATCCGTTTACCGGCTTTGATGGCCTTGGAGTATACAATCTCTTTGTCACCAGAGCTTCCGCTCGTTTTGTTAGTTAATTCTTCCATAATAAATCCTCCTCTCGTTAACGAATTAGACCTCAAATATGTGATTTTTTTATTAAAAAAGCAAGTATTTCGCTAAAAATTTTCGGTTTTCAGAGAATAAATATTATCTTCGCACCCGATTTTTGTAATTTAGCTGTTCTTTAAAAACTAATGATTAATCGAATTTTAATTCGCATAAAAGTTTTGCAAATAGTATATGCATACTATCAAAAAGGTAATAATGACCTCAGAGTAGCGGAAAATGAGTTACTGTTGAGCTTGAGGCGTTCCTATGACTTATATCATTATTTATTGTTGCTTATCGTGGAAGTGACCCGTATGTACGAGCATGTGATCGAAATACGGCGTAACAAGTATCGTCCGACCGACGAGGAGATAAATCCCGATATGCGCATGTCGAACAATCGCCTGGCTGCCCAGATAGCCGATAATGAAGCCCTCCGCAAATATGCAAAGGAACACGGTGTCTCATGGGGTGATGATAAGGATTTTATCAGGAAAGTCCTGGATCTGGTCATTAAATCCGACGTTTATAAAGATTACCTGAGCAACGAAGAGGATTCTTATGAGACCGACCGCGAATTCTGGCGCCTTATTTTTAAACGGATCATTTCAAATAATGAGTTTGTAGAAGATTATCTGGAAGAAAAGTGCATTTATTGGAATGAAGACATTGATATCATCGAATCGTTTGTGATGAAAACGATCAAACGTTTTGATGAAAAAACGGGAAACGGGCAGGAACTGATACCTATGTTTAACAACAATGACGATTATGACTATGTTATAAAACTGTTCCGGCAAACCCTCCTGCATGGAGATGAATATCGGGCGCATATTGATAAACATATGAAGAACTGGGAGTCGGAACGTGTGGCAAATATGGATCTTATCATTATGCAGGTGGCTCTTGCCGAGATGATGAATTTTCCGACCATACCGGTGAGCGTTACCCTCAATGAATATATTGATGCCGCGAAATATTACAGTACGCCGAAGAGTGGAATTTTTATAAACGGAGTGCTTGATTCGATCATCGAAGAATTGAAAAAAGACAAACTTTTGCTGAAAAATTGACCGGAAACAAAAGTAGGCATTTGTTTTGTATTGTTCCCGACTTGTATTATCTTTGCCGCGTTATAGGCAAAAGCCGGTTTGTAGAACTTTAAACTTTTAAAAAAATGAATATAATATCAACCGTGTTATTACAGAGTCCGGGTGCAACGTCCGGCGGTACGGGAGGCTCCACGATGAGCATAGTGATGATTGTAGCGATGATCGCTATTTTCTATTTTTTTATGATTCGCCCGCAACAAAAACGCCAGAAAGAAATTCAAAAAACGCGTGAGGCGATGAAAGTCGGCGATAAAGTCGTGACTGCCGGCGGGATACATGGAAAAATTAAGGAAATTAGCGACACATCTATGCTTATTGAGGTGGCGGAAGGTGTTCGCATACGTGTGGATAAAGCATCTGTGTTCGCTTCTACAAGCGATATTCAGTCAAAATCATAACGGTTTTTATTAAAATTTGGGCCGGTCATGCAGAATAAATTCATATCTGCATTGAAATTAATGTTCCGGAATGCGAATGTTTTTTTTCGTAACCAGCAATGGAAAGAAATTCTGATATTTCTTTTTTTCTTATTGCTGGCTTTCGTTTTTTGGCTTTTAGAAAACCTGCAACAGGATTACGAACAACGGGTCGTACTGCCGTTGCACTATAAAAATGTTCCTCCGGAATGGATTTTATCGGAAGATAATCCCCAAAAAGTAAGCGTCCTACTTAGAGATAAAGGTACGACGCTGATGTATTTTTTGTGGGGAGCTTATTTTTCGCCGATTGATATATCCGTTTCCAATCTTTCGCACGCTACCGGTCAAACTCTTCTCGTGACAGCGCAGGAACTTGAAACCATGATATCAAAGCAATTGGTATCCTCACCCTCCATTGTGTCGATCGAACCGCACGAAATCACCATAAAGTATGATTCGCTGAGCAGTCGTTCGGTACCTGTCATTGCAAATGTAATCGTTAATGCCAAACCCGGATTTCAGGTGTCAGGCGATATCAAAATATCACATCCGGAAATTCGTCTATATGGCGGCAAAAGGATTCTTGATACACTGAACGGCATAAGTACGAAACTTTATACGATAGAAAATGCCTCCGCTACACGGGAACTTACTGCCGAACTGGATTTGCCCGCAGGAGTGAAAACGAATCAGGAAACGGTGCAGCTTATGGTTCCGGTTGAGGAGTTTACGGAGAAAAAAATATATTTGCCGGTATTATGTTATGATATTCCATCCAATTATGCATTGCGCATATTTCCCTCGACCGTTGAAGTCGCCTGTAATATACCGTTGTCGCTCTTCAAGGAACTGGACGAAGAAGACATGAAGATACGACTGCCTTTTGATGAATTTGAAGAGAACCGGTCTACCGGCAAGTTGCCGGTGCGACTTACGGAAAAACCGTCATGGGTTGCCAATGCTGTGATCGTTCCAGGCGAAGTGGAATTTATTATCGAACAACTGCATCATGATTAAAGTAGGTATCACGGGAGGCATAGGAAGCGGTAAATCCGTTGTTTCATCATTGATAGCAATGAATGGGATACCCATATATACGGCCGATACGGAAAGCAAGCGACTTTCGGACAGTTCGCCGGTTATACGCCGGAAATTGGTGGCATTGTACGGTAATAGCCTGTATGTAAATAACGTGCTCGACCGGAAGCGGCTGGCTTCTATTATCTTTTCGGACGAAAAGGCCCTTAAAAGTGTAAATGAAATCATCCATCCTGTCGTCCAAAAAGACTTTCAGGCGTGGATAAAGCAGCAAAAGACCAATATATGCGTAATCGAATCGGCCATATTATTTGAATCGAGATTTGATAAAATCGTTGACATCACGCTCTTAGTCTATGCTCCGGTAGGATTAAGGCTAACCCGTGTAATGGAGCGCGACGGCGCAAACGAAGCCGATATCATGAAACGAATGAATCGCCAGATGCCGGATGAATTGAAACGCAAACAAGCCGATTTTGTCATAATAAATGACGAAGTAGAAGCCTTACTCCCCCAGGTAGACCAATTTCTGAAATTATTGCCCCTCCAAAAAAAATAACGGTCGACTCAAAATCGCTCTGTGATATTTATGACGGACTTTAGAACGCAAAACTATTCTTGACTTTACATTTGACAAGGACAGGATTGGATTCCTCGGAAAAACCGGACGACCGATAGATGCTATCAAGCGAACTGCTTTTATGGGAATCCGTTTTTTTCTCTTTTTCCATTAATTCAATCAATCGAACGGGTTGCAGGAAAAAATACAAGTATTCATCATCCAGTGCGAAAGGGCCGTTATCGTACGTAATGTCGACCGGCGAATTCGTATGGTAATCATCTATCCAGCGATTTGCGGTCGTTACGTCATGCGTATTTTTATCATATAATACCCAATATGTCTTTTTGTCATAATGGAAAGAAAATACGATCATAATGTCGTTTTCATAGAAATTACCATAGGCATAGATATACGAGTTTTGAGCGGCTTTTTCGGAAAAATCACGTATATCCGTATAGTTTTCCCGATAAAACCGGGGGTGAACATGATGTTTTCCGAAATTCAGTACGTATTTCGGATACGGGATGTAACTGTCCGTAAAGCCATAAACCGTATCCGAAGCGGAAAAATGGAAAGACGGGGTCATTACGGAACCGAAATTATTTGCATCCAATACAAAGAAATAGGTTGCCATGTGTTTGTCTATGGGAAAATAATTTGCAATAATTCCCGATGTTTTTGTATCAAACAACACCAGTTTGTGGTTTGTGACGTCCGATTCCATATTATTGTTATAAAAAAGGTAAGCCGAAGGCGTGATTTTGCAAAATGCAAACGAGGAAAAAGGCGTCTTAAACTCGCTGATGAAAAGGCCGTCAAATCCGTATTTTAATACTTTTTTTCCATTCATATCCAACAGTTCAATCGTATTTTCATTTTTGTCGTAAAGCATATCATACAAGGTAACATATTCGCCCGGCCCTCCCCCTGCATGACTTACATCCGACAGCGCCCTACCGGAATTGACGTCAAAAACAAGCACGCTCCTGTCGGCCAACAGGAACAGTTTATCTTCATAGACCTTTACCCGTTCGATTGTGCCGATCAAAAGTGAATCGGATAACGGAACGTATGAAACTTCCGAAAATTTATCCGACAATTTCAGCAATTTCACATCATCCACATCAATGCCGATTAACGGTATGTCCGTTTGTTCCCGAACGGAGTGAGAGCAGGAGAGAACCAGAAAAACAGTCAATAAACCGATAGTGTATTTCATTTTATATCAAATTGATGAGCTAATACATTTATAATTACGCGCAAAAATATGAAAATACTTTTGATTAAAAATGATTTTTGCAAGTAAAATTTCGTAGCGTTTGCACACCCTGCCCGACGATAAAGCAAATCATCCGAAATATCCTGACTTGTGTATTGGCGTATCGTCCGCCTTTCTTTCATTTTTCCTAACATAACTGATTATTTATACTCATACAAAATTGGTTTGCGAAAAACCG
>JAISEJ010000154.1 GCA_031264155.1 Tannerella sp.
TGAATCCGGAAGAGAAAATCCATGTTTCCGTCAGGGTCGAAGACCGCTACGGCAACATTACCGAAAGCCTTGACATGGGCGAAATCAGTCTTCTGGAAGACGTGAAAGTGCCGAAAGACAAGTGGACAATGCCCGCCACAAACGACACCATAGGAGGCGAACCGCAGGCATTTCTGAACGGTCTGTTCGGACGCGGCTATTATCTGTACGATGATATTATCGAGGACGGGGTAAATTTTAACACGAGCCATACACTGGGCTACGGGCGTACCGGAAATACCGAAGACGGAAATGTGCCGTATAATATCATGATAGATCTTGGCGATTATTACGAATTAAGCCGTATAATAACGCATCAGAGGTATGTTGCGGGAACAAATTATATACAGGATCTCGAAAACGCCGGACGCGAAGGGTATTACCGGGAAGAAAATGTGGGTATATACCGCATGTATCTCTGGGACGATGAAACTCAGGCCTGGGATACCATAACGATGCACAAAATCACGTTTCCCAATGACTTGAGCGACCGCGAGTACAGACTGCTGGGAGCTGCCGGCGACATAGCGTACATGTATCCCGAGGAACCGCAGTTTACCAAGCCGACACGATGGTTCAGATACGAAGCACTGTTCGGATTCAATGACAATTATACATCTAAAAATTGCAATTGTATATCGGAAATAACGCTTTATGCAAAGAAAAAATAATATTATGGAAAAAAATACAGTTAAAATGAAAACTTTCGCGAATATTGGACGCCGCGCAGTCACAAAATGGATTTTTGTAAGCGGCATACTGGTTCTGTTCGCATCGTGCGGGGATATATACGACAATATCAAGGATTTTTCCGTGGAGGAAATAGTATATCCCGCAAAATTCGATACCATTTACGGCGCCGCGGGTTTCGAACGCGTGGAAATTGATCTCTGTTCCGCGGGACGGATACCCTCAGGCCGGATGAACCTCGGAAAAGCCGAGAGAACGATAGTCGAATATATAGCGCATGACGACACTGTCAGGCTTGTTTTCGACAGTGTATGCTCGTGGCTGAACATCACCGGTCTCGACGAGCCGAAACTCTACAGTTTCAAAATATACACGTCCAACGGTGAA
Organism: Tannerella sp.; assembly: GCA_031264155.1. Lineage (GTDB taxonomy): Bacteria > Bacteroidota > Bacteroidia > Bacteroidales > Tannerellaceae > Tannerella. The sequence goes on from JAISEJ010000154.1 coordinate 1,117, forward strand.
AAATACGGCGATCTTTCGGTGCCCAAAACAATAGACCTGACACCCTACACTTCGCAGGACCGCGACGCTCTGGGACTTGCGCCTCCGCTGACCATCGAATCGACGTCTTCGGTTCTGGTCGAATGGAGAAGCCGCCTGTCTTCCGCAACCGTTTTTAACTTTTACAGTTACGAATACAGTTACAGGGACAGGGACGATGACGTTCATACCGGAGAAGGCGAGGGCGACCTTCCGAGTTTCTTTGTGGAGAACATAAGAAAAGGCGAAATTACCTCGATAAACATGAAGTGCCGCGTTCAGCCCGTGCTCAACGGCAGGCTGATACTGGACACTATCGACTGGGAACCGACGCTTTCCGTAAATATTTCGGATGCGGCTGTTCCGGCTCTGTTCCTGAAATCTCCAGCGGCAGCCACTTCCGTTGATTTCCCCGTGAAATTCGAATGGGTCATGACGGACGAAGTGAGCGACTATACCCTGAAACTGTCGCGCAACTCGGGTTTTCTTCCGGGAGAAACGTATGAGATAAATGCAGGCAGCGCCGGAGAGTATGATCTGGCAGGCGCTGTTGCTCAGGAAGTGTCCGATTCTTTTGGCTCCAACGTGATGAACCTTTACTGGACTGTTGTCCCGACAACGCCGGTCGCAGGCATAAGGACTCAGTTCAGGCAATTGCAGGTAACAGACAGGCATCCTCTTGCCGTTGCAGACGTGCTGGATATTGTTTTCGAAGCCGACGGAACCGCCAGGGATGTTGCCTTTTCCACAGAGCGTGTTAAGATTAACCGCATAAAAGGCTCGGATCCTTTAGATATTATCTACAATGAGGAATATGGGCGGTATATGGCAAGATTAAACCCGGGCACAGGAATCGGGAGCAGTCCGAATGTCAATCAGGCAAGCTTCTATCAGGCGGATTATGATGCAAATATGACGTTCAGGAACAATCTGTCAAATACCCATTCGATAGAGGTTGTGGCAATGCTTGATGAAGATTTCCCGCTGCCTTCCAGCAACAATAACGAGGTGAAAATATTCGTTTCAATGGGCGGCGGCGGAACCGGTATTCAGCTGACAAACCGCGGAGCAGGCAACGAGTTTACTTTCCAGCCGCACATCAACGGCGGATGGAGAACTCTCCGCAGCGGTGTAACTCCCGAACGGGGCAGATATTATCATGTCGTGGGAACATGGGATAAGATTACAGGTAAAATCTGTATCTATGTCGATGGCGAACTGAAAGGCGAAATGACACAAACCGGAAATTTCACTTTCCCGTCAAATGCGCCCCGCTGGTTTGCCACGGGAGGACAGCAGGCTGCATCAGGCTCGCTTCCTTATATTACGGCTGCCATGAAAGGCGACCTGGTTGTCGCCCGCATACACAGCAAAGCGCTGACCGCCGAAGAAGTGGCGTCTCTGTACCGGCAATTGTAGTAGTAGTAGTAATAAAAATTAATTAGACAGAAAACAGGGGAACAATCCCCTGTTTTTTGTTTATGGAATCGGGTAATTAATCAGGTAATGAGGTAATTGTTTTTGTGATTTCTGTGCTGCTACTGAGGTTGTTTTGTTATTGAAATTAGGTGAAAATGAGGTTTTTTGGACAAGCATAAGAGGATATTTTCTGACCATAGTTGTTCGTCATTGCGAATAAACGTTTCGTGCCTAAACTGCAAGCGAAATGACGCTTGCGAGGAAAATCGGGATACTGTTTATGTTCCGAATATTGCAAA
>JAISEJ010000191.1 GCA_031264155.1 Tannerella sp.
AGCGTCAGGTTTTCGTTTGCCGGAAATGCTCCGCCGATAATCAGGCGGTCATTGTGGGTATAAACCATTCTTACTTCATCGCTTTCAAAGAGTTTTTCTACTAAAAATTCTTTTCTCAGCTGTGCTGTATCGTAATGTTTAACGTCTTCAGGGTGTGTACCCCAGCGTTCTTCAATTATTGTTTTCATACAAATTTCGAGTTACAGTTTGTTATGTTCAGGCGGTAAAGGTACGAAAAAAAAACAGAAGCCGGAATAATTTTCGGGGAAAAATATCTTTTTCCATGCCGTCAAGTAAGGAATGTATATTATACCTTTTTATACTGTATGCGACATGAATACTGTGCACAGCATAATTATGCAAATCGGGGATACGTCCGGCATGGATACGTATTGTGTATTATATATTATATATGTAATATGTAGGGGCGTAGCGCGCTACGCCCTCATACCCCCCCATGCCCCCATACAATTCGCAGGCTCTCCGCATCTTCTTACGGAATCACCGCCTTAACGATTTCGCTCCACGGCCCTTTTTCACCCCGGGTATTTTCCCAGCGCAGACAGATATAGACCGTTTTGCCGCGTTCGCTTTCGTCGAAGGCAAGCTCGAACGGCGAATGAGTATCAAAACTGGAGTGAACCAGTTCTTCCACCGATACGGGCGGATGGTCGAGAATCGCCCAGCGGATTTCGGCGCCGTGTACCCCGTGCGGTTTCGCTTTCGACCTGCCGGTCAAATTCCAGAACGCAATAATCAGACGTCGAATCGTCGACGTGTCAATGATAAATTCGGGGCGAGTCTTCGGCGCTTTTACCGGCGTACCGGTCGTATTGCGCATCACAATGCCCATCGCAGTGCGGTTTTCGTCCGTTATCCGCTGATTGTATTTGAGGAGTTGCACCAGTATGCGCAGGATTTTTTCGTACGTTTCCCGCTTTTCGTTTTTGGTAAACGTAATCACCCGCGTCCTCTGCGCAGGGTCCTGGTAAGCTGCCCAGGCATTTTCCCAGCCGGTCTTCGCCGGTTTCACCACGCTTTCGAACCAAGTCCGGTCAAGCCCCCATTGGGTGATGTTTTGCTCCGTCATGGAAGTTATGACACCCTGTTCTTCATGAAATTTACTGTCTTTCGGAGAAATTGTTCTTGCCATAATCAATTGATTTTAAGAATTAAATATTAAATCACATCGCGAGTTCCATAAAATAAGGACTCGTGCACGAGAGGAATTCGGATATATGTATCCATCTGTTGCATACTCATGTCCGAACTTTGCAAACACGTGTTTCTATCGCTCAAACACGTGTTTCCATCGCTCAAACACGTGTTTTCATCGCTCAAACACGTGTTTCTATCGCTCAAACACGTGTTTCCATCACTCAAGCACGTGTTTCTATCACTCAAACACGTGTTTCTGTCACTCAAACACGTGTTTCTGTCGCTCAGACACGTGTTTCTGTCGCTCAGACACGTGTTTCTGTCGCTCAGACACGTGTTTCTGTCGCTCAGACACGTGTTTCTGTCGCTCAGACACGTGTTTCTGTTGCTCAGACACGTGTTTCTGTTGCTCAAACACGTGTTTCCATCACTCAAACACGTGTCTTTAATCTGAAAACACATGTATAAATACTGTAAACTTATGTTCATATATTAAATACTCAAGTCTATAAATTAAAAACTTGAGTAATGCAAAGATATGGGAATATTCTAAAAAGCAAAAAGAAAAAACAATTAATTATCGTTTATCGGTTTTATTCATAGGCATTGACGGTTTAAACGCCTGTTTGGAAACATATCGTTTTTCAATACAATATTATACTGTGCGCAGTACGATATTATATATATTGTGTAGGGGCGTAGCGCGCTACGCCCCTACTTACATCGTACCAGGGGGGGGGGGTGTTGTAACGAGGGTGTTGTAACGGAGGGGTTGTAACGGAGATGGGCGTAGCGCGCTACGCCCCTACGCCCCCCCACGACCCCCACGTCCCCACATAATGCCTTCACGTTCAATTTTTCATAACGCCTCAAAAAAAATAACCGGGAAAACAGTTTGTCGTCAAATGTTTTTATGTACTTTTGCGCATTGTCGTTTTTTTAAAATAAAAAGATTATGACAGCAAAGTACATTCTTGTTCGGCATGGAAACCCGGGAAACACTTCACAAATAAAAATCAGACAGCAACATGAAAACTAAACACATCTATCTATCAATATTCGGATTATGGTTAATAAACAGTCCGATAACAGGAAATAATATCAATGATAACCGGAACTGTAATGCCGATACAACTCAAATTACAAAACAAAGCAAAGATTTTCATCCTGCATTACGGGGAATCCACACCGGAATGCATCAGACCCTGAAAGGATTTAATGCCGGAGCTAAAGGAAGTTTGAAAGGCCTGAAGCAAACCCTGAAAGGATTTAATGTTGGAGGCAAGGGAACCTTGAAAGGCCTGGATGCGGCTCTGCGCGGAAGTGAAATCGGAGCCGAAAGCGCTACGGGCGGAATCGGAAGAGCTGTATACGATGAATCTAAAATGTTTTACAATCCAAGCCGTAAAATTGAAAACATGGATAAATTCATTTTCGAAGAAAAATCCATAGACGTTGGAAAAGGCATCACTATCTATACATATTACTTTAAAAGTAAGGCTCCCAAGGCAAATATATTTTTTATTCACGGCAACAGTGGGAACGTCTCTACTTATACAGGCATGATAAATACGCTGATATCCGGAGGCTATAATGTTTATGTTGCAGATTGGAGAGGGTACGGGAAATCAACCGGTAGGCCCGACTATAAAAGCGTATTAAAAGACACGGAAATAGCCTTTAACGATTTCCTGTCGTCGACCCGGAATGATTCTTTAAAGGTTATCGTTTACGGAATGTCAATAGGAGGACAAATTGCAACCAGGCTTGTTTGTGACAGGCAGCAGGATGTGGATGCCTTTATTATTGATGGAAGCTTAAGTTCCGCGCAAAATCTTGCGATGGACTTTATGCCGACAAATTTCATTCGAAACAGCATGAAGAGACACCCCACATCTTTTAATCAGGATTATGTTGCAGAACGGGATATTCGAAAAATCAGGAACATTCCCAAGCTGATTATTCACAGCGAAACGGATGAAGTTATAGCATTTTATCACGGGGAAAGGCTTTATGAAAACGCTCAAAACCCTAAGTTTTTTTGGAAAACAAAGACGCATCACGTCGGAACATTAGAAGAACTTGCCGACGAAGCAATCAATAAAATCGACCGGCTTTGTTCTTGCATAAAATAAGGTTCATCCGCCTGAGTTTTTTCCGGCACAGAATCGACAATTTATTCTTACTGCATATTATTTAATTATGAATGTTAAAGTTGTATTTTCAATGCTTTTTGCCGTTATTTTGTTTGACGGCTGCAACAACAAAACGGAAATGGGAATAAAACAGATTCCCAAACCCGCGTTTGAGAAAAAGATTTCTTTATTTCCGGATTCGGTTGCCGTTGACGTTGCTGTCGGCATCTACGGGTGGAAGCTGGCAAATGACCAAATTATAATTCTGTCGGTGCAGGACAGGGATTACTTTTTGTATGCGTTTTCTGTTCCCGACTTTAAACTGCTGTACAAATACGGGCAATACGGCCAGGGTCCCGATGAATTTATTGCCGCGAACTGGCTTAATACGACGAACGAAAATCAACTCGGCCTGTATGATATTCCTCGCTGGAACATGTACCTGTACAATCTGGAATCCGACACTCTGTACAGGTATAAAACATTCAAATTCAGTCAATGGGAGGGAAGTTTGTGCAAGCCGTACACATTTATCCAGCAATTGAACGATTCTGTTTTTCTCCTGAAGGCCGACATGAAGGAATATACCGAAATAGAAGTTGTCAATATCAATTCCGGTACTGTTTTACAAACCTTCCGAAATCTGATAACCCGTGAGCCGAATACGATTTACACTACCTATTATTTTGGAATGGCGGCCAGTGAAAAAAATCTCGTGCTGGCATATAAATATATGAACCGCTTGGAGTTGTTTGAATATGATACGGCTATGACCCCCCGTCTGATTATAGGCTCGGACAGAGATCAACACGACCGGAAACAGTGGGAAGATTACGTTACATATTATACGCAAGTTTTATGTGACGACAAATACATTTATGGATTGTATCAGGGGGGCAGGAAAGAGAATGAAATAAGGAACAGTTATATTGAGATATATACGTTTGACGGCGCTCCTGTGCTTCAAATCGAACTGGACAGGTATATTTATTCCATTCAGCCGGATAGAAAGCGGAATTGCATTTATGGCTACAGCCCGGACAACAGTTTCGATTTTGCGTATATATATCCTTTCGACTTCCCGGATGCAGGCAAATAGAAAACAACAAAATTTTGGAGAGCTTGCTAAAGCAAGTAAAATTTGCCGATTGTCAAAAAGATGTTTTTACAGAACTAAAATCACGGAATTTGGTGGACTTCCGTCGAACGGTTGCCAAATATAGTCTTTATCTTGAAATTAAATTCCTGTTGCACAGCTAACAGGGAATAAATAGAGATACGTTGGCGACCGCTTAAAAAAACTATTAAAAAAACTATTAATGAAATTTTTTTCATTTTTTCTTGAAATTAAGCGTTTTTTTAAGCGTTTTTTTAAGTGGCATGTTTTTTCTTTGCATGAAAAAAAAGGAACTTTAGATACATCATGAAAAAATTATACCGTGAAATGTATTATCTATTGATCGCCCCGGTCAAATTGATTTTTTGTTTTTTGCCTTTTGCAGGCGAACGGCGAAACAGGTTGGCCGGCATAAACTGTAAGAAATTTAAATATATAATGAATCGATATTCCTGTTCTTTTATGGATTTTCGGACCGGTATTCATTTTTCTGTAATTGACCCGACAGAAAATATGAATATCCGGTTTGTGATAGCATTTAACGGACAGTATAAATATATCGTTACCCCCCCCCCCCCCCCCCCGAATTTATTTAATAATCAGCATTATATAAGCAAATCCGACATTAATATAAGAAATGTCGGCACTCGGAATTTTAACATCATCATTGTACATCGGACATTGATGGGGATTTTTCGTGCGCCGGCTCGTGCGCCTGCACGGGAACCGCCCGGAGGAAACAGCTCCTTTTCATTCGCTACATATATTATATAGTAATGGAAAGGATACACATATTATATATATTCATGAAAACTTATTTTAGAACTAATTTAATGAAAGACAAATGGTACGAATGAAAAAGATTTTGATTGTTTTGTCGGCCTGGTTTGCCTGCCTTGCATTTACATTGCCGGGCTATGCTCAAACCAGAACGGTGACCGGCGTTGTGATGGACGAAAACAACGAGGAAGTTATTGGTGCGACAATTCGTTTGGTCGGGACGTCCCGCGGAACAGCTACGGATGCAAACGGTAGTTTTTCCATTGATGTGTCCGAAAATGCAGTATTGCAAGTCTCCTACGTGGGATATGTGACTCAGAGTGTCAGAGTGGGAACTTCTTCCACGCTGAATATCAAATTGACGATCGACGCGACAACGCTCGAAGAAGTAGTTGTGGTCGGTTACGGTACGCAACGGAAAGCGACGCTTACCGGCGCTATATCCGCTATCAAAAGCGACGAACTCGTCATTACTAAAAACGAAAATGTGGTGAACATGATGACCGGTAAATTGCCGGGCGTTCGTGTATGGCAAAAGAGCGCTGAGCCAGGCAACTTCGACAGGACGAAGTTCGATATCCGCGGCTTCGGCGAACCGCTTATCGTGATTGACGGCGTTCCGCAAGGCAACGAAGTGTTCAACAGGATGGACCCGAATGAAATCGAAAGCATCTCCGTTCTGAAAGACGGAACAGCCTCCATTTACGGCGTACGCGCCGCCAACGGCGTGATACTCGTCACGACCAAGCGGGGAGGAAATGATAGCAAATTCGAGATCGACTATCAGTTCAACTACGGATGGCAAAAATTCCTCTACATGCCCGACAATGTGAATGCTACCGAATGGATGACATTGAGGAACGAATCCTGGAAGCGGGATTTTGGCAGCAACTTTGTAGCCCAGCGGATAGCTCCATTCCTGGATGCCGATTTTGCCATGTACGAGAGCGGCCAGCTCCAGTCCGTGAACTGGGCGAGAGAAACGTTGCGGGAAGCTGCGCCCCAGCAGCAGCACAACGTGAGCATCAATGGATCGAGTAACAAGATCAAGTATTTCTTTAACCTGGGTTACTTGAATCAGGACGGTATCCTGCGTTCGGACGACATCAACTACAACCGCTGGAATTTCCGTTCGAACAACAGTATCGACATCATGGACGGTCTGCGCGCTCAAGTGAACGTGTCGGCCTATATAGATGACAAAATGGCGCCTCGGCAGGACTTGTGGACAATCTTCAAGGCAGCCTGGAATGTCCCGTCAAGGTATCAGGTATATGCAAACGGCAATCCCGATTATTACGATTACGAAAACCGGCACGACAATCCGGTTGCCTGGACACACAAGGATGTAGTCGGTTACAGGGACAACAAAAAGCGTGACATTCAGGCGCAAGGCTCGCTGGAATGGGATATTCCTTACGTAGAGGGCCTGAAGGTAAGAGGTATGTACAACTTCCACTTCAACCATTCGACGGAAGATGAATACAATCATGCCTACTATCTCTACACCTACGATCCGCAGGAAAAAATGTACAACGGGACAGCGCTGCAGTCGCCTTCATACGCTGTCAAAAGATACTGGGAGAGTACGACGAAACTGTTTCAGATATCGCTGAATTACAACCGGAGTTTCCTCAATATACACGATGTAGACGCCCTCCTGCTGTATGAAGAAACGGACGGACAGGGCGGGAATTTCCAGGCGCGGAGGAATATCGAACTGGAATTGCCTTATATTGCGGCCGGTGTGGACGCCGACCAGCGCGGAAGCGGCGAATTCCCATGGCACGATGTGCGGAAAGCGCTTGTCGGGAAATTAACGTACGGATATGCAAGCAAATACCTGTTTGATTTCAACTTCCGATATGACGGTTCAAGCAAATTTTCGCCGAAGAAACAGTTCGGATTCTTCTCCGGCGGTTCGCTGGGCTGGCGCATCAGTGAAGAATCGTTTATCAAGGATCGTTTCGATTTCATCAACAACATCAAGCTGAAAGCTTCTTACGGTGTGATGGGCGACGACAATTCGTTGAACTTCCAGCATGTTGCGGGATACAACTATCCCAATAACGGTTATATATTCAACGGTTTGTATGTGAGCGGTATAGAATCCCGCGGTATGACGAACGAATATCTTACCTGGTACACGGCAAAGACGACGAACTATGGCGTCGAGTTCGATTTTTGGAATGGTAAACTGGGAGGACAGTTTGACTACTTTGTGCGGAATCGCGACGGACTGTTCGAACGGAAAAACTCGCAGTTTCCCGGTTCTGTTGGCGTAGGACTTCCTCAGGAGAACCTGGAAAGCGACCGCACGTTCGGTTATGAACTGGAATTAAACCACCGGAACAGGATCAGCGATGTGATGTATTCCTTAGGTGGACACATAGCTTATTCCCGTAACAAGAGACGGTACGAAGACCAGAATCCGTTCGGAAACTCGTACGATGAGTGGAGAAACTCCCTGCAGTATCGTTACAGCAACATCTGGTGGGGGCGCGAATACGTCGGACAGTTCCAGAGCTACGACCAGATATACAGCCATCCGATCAATACCGGCGGCGGCAATCAGAATATCGTGCCGGGCGATTATTACTACGCCGACTGGAACGGCGACGGATTTGTCGATGGCCAGGACGACCATCCGATCGGAATCTACTCCATGCCGCTGATCAATTTCGGCCTGAATGTGGGGGCCGACTGGAAAGGAATTGATCTGAATGCGCTTTTCCAAGGTTCGACGCTGTTCTATGTGAGATATGAAGAACAGTACCATGAGCCGTTGAGCTACGGAGGTAACGGCGCCATGGTTCGTTTCCTTGACAGATGGCATACCGTGAATCCGGGGGACGACGTCTTCGATCCGAATACGCAATGGGTTTCGGGGTATTATGCCTCAATGGGTTCGCCGCTGGAAGACGGTACGCGCGCGGTCAGCAACGCATCCTACGTAAGGCTGAAATCGCTCGAACTGGGATATACCATCCCGAAAAAACTCCTCAAATCCGCCGGAATAGAACGCCTCCGGGTGTATGTTAACGGTTACAATCTGCTGACATTAACCGGCTTGAAAAACTATGACCCCGAACATCCGGGTACGACGGTAAACAATGATGACTGGAACAATGCGCAGGGCGGATACTACTATCCGAACAACAGGACGTTTAACGTAGGATTTAATGTTTCATTCTAAAATAATCAAGAAAATGAAAAAGATAATATCAATATTTGGAACAGTTTGCCTGATGTTTTCGGCCTGCCAGAGTCTGGACGTGCCGCCGCTGAACATTATCACGGACGACGATTTGCTGACGAACGAAATCGGACTGAAAACGTATATGGCCAACGTGTACAGGAACCTGCCGATCGAAGATTTTTATTACCGCAACAGCGGCAACAACGGCTTCGGGCGCGACTGGCAACAATTCATGGCGCTTGGCGGTATTTGCGGAGAACTGTTAGGCCCGTATTGGGGCAATACCCAGGAAAACGGCTGGGACTATTGGGACAATGCCTACACGTGGATTCGCAATGTCAACCATTTAATCGGAACGTTGCCTACGACGGCTCAGGGCGTACTCGCGGAACAGTCGTACAATCATTATATGGGTGAAGCTTATTTTTGCCGTGCATTCATCTATTTTGCATTGGTTAAAAGGTACGGCGGCGTTCCTTTGATTGACCGGGAGCAGAATTATCCCGAACAAAGCCTCGAAGAATTGCAACTCCCACGCAGCAAGGAAGCGGATTGCTGGCGGTTTATCGGCAATGACCTGGACGAGGCCGCCCGGCTGATGGGCGAAACAAGCGAACGCGGACGGGCTAACCGCTATACGGCGCTGGCTATCAAATCGCGCGCCATGCTTTTTGCCGGCACGATTGCCAAATACGGCGCCGATAACTTTGTGGATGGCGAAGCGCGCGATCAGGGCATTGTCGGTATTCCGGCATCCGAGGCGCAGGGATTTTTCCAGCAGGCTTATGATGCGGCGAAAGCGGTCGAAGGACATGCCAGCCTCTATAAAAAGAGATTTTCGGACGGCTATGACGATAAAATCGCCAACTACGTGGAGCTTTTCCTTGATAAAGACAGCCCCGAAAATCTGCTGATTCGCGAATATTCCCTTTCGGCGAATACGGCGCATAGCTGGGATGCGACAATGACCTGCCGCTATATGACGGCCGACGGACTGTCGCGCGCCTACCCGAACTACGAGTTGATGCGCCTGTTCGATGGCGGCAATATCAAGGTGGTGGATGACGACGGTTATCCGATTCGTTTCGACCGTCGTGGCGACATTCGCAACGGCGTCGAGCCGCGCCTGCGCGCCATTGTCTATTTCCCCGACGACGAGCTGAGGGGATTGACATTCGATATCCAACACGGTATTTACGATCATTTCGACCGGAAAGCGGCAGACGAAGTGGCGACGAGCGCAAACAGCCGCCAGGGACTTGAAATGGCTTCTGGGTCTAATATCGTATATTCCAAGGATCCGAATATGAGAGTCATCGGACTTTGCGGTATTAATACAGGCCCCGACGGCGACAATACGCGCTCCGGCTTCTACATGCGTAAATACATCGACTACAGCAAGCCGAAAGACGATTGCGGCCTGTATCGGAGTACGACACACTGGATTGCCGTCCGCTATGCGGAAGTCCTGCTGAACCGTGCCGAGGCCGCCTTTGAACTGGGGTTGAAAGACGACGCGGCAAACTGCATCGACGAAATCCGCGAAAGAGCTGGCGCCGTATTAGTAGACCGCGCTGTCTTCAACAATGATCCGGCGGAAAACGGCGTCATTGTCGAAAACAACGGTCGTGATATCATCCGCAACGAACGGCGCAAGGAACTGGCGTTCGAGAACCATTACTGGTGGGATCTGCGCCGCTGGAGAATCGCCGACAAGATGATGGACAATACGATCTTCAACGCCCTGTATCCGTACTACATCTACGATGAGCAAAAATATATCTTCCTCGACGAAGAACAGGCATATCTGAACAACCGGTTTACATTTAACAAACGCTATTATTATGAAGGTTTACCCGGAGGCGAATTGAATAAAAATCCGAATTTGTATCCAAACAACCCGAATCATTAACAATAAATTAGACACAAGATGAAAAAGATCTTTTTTGGAATATTACAAGTTTGTCTGACGCTGGTTTTTTATGCCTGCGATTATGACAATTTCGATGAACCGTCGGCAAGGTTTTCCGGCCGGATCATTGATTCGACAACGGGCGAAAACTTCATTATGACATCGAAGGGACTCGATCTGAGGATGTGGGAAACGAGCTGGAGCAGCACGCCCAGCCCGCGCTCCATCAACGTGAAGGACGACGCTACGTTCAACAATAACAAGCTGTTTGGCGGAACGTACAAAGTGTTGCCTGACAACGGCGCTTTCTGGCCGATAAGAGATACGGCGGTGGTGACGCTCAAAAACGGCGGCCACACGACGCAGGATTTTACGGTAACGCCTTATCTGAAAATCCGTATTGTCGATTATAATCTGAATGGGCGGACGCTCACCATTTCGGGGAAACTGGAAGCCCCGATTGTCGACGGAATGCCGCGCGTAATCGACATACAGCCGTTCGTTTCCATCACCCGTTTTGTGGGAGACGGCAATATCACCGAATACTCGGACCGGAATAAGATTGAGATAAACAAAAATTTCCGCGATGGAGTAGCCGACGAAGTGTATACGATTACGATTCCCGACATGAAAGCGGGCCGGACGTTTTACGTCAGACTCGGTGCGCGCGTAGACGATAGTTATAAGAAACATAACTATTCCGAAATTATTGAGATAAAAGTTCCATAGATTCAAGCCTCCTCCTTGCCCTCCTCTCTTTCCTGAAAAAGGGGTAGAGTAGGGGGGAGGATTGTTGAAACGCCGGAAAACTCGTAGGAAATGAAAGTTATCTCGTAAGAGATAAAAACAAAAAACTGCGTATTTTTTCCCGCCCTGCACGTGAAAGCAGGTAACTTTGATATATTAACTGTTTAATTACAAATGTTATGAACAGTTTGTCGGAAATTTTATACTGTGAGCGGCATGGTTTTGTGAATTGCTTTACTTTTGCGATTTGCCGCCTCCGGCGTCAGCCTGCAATGCACAAAACTGTCCCGCGTGAAGTATACCGACGGGAGGGGATGCAATGCGTTGTTGCGATATTTTTTTATCAAGTGTGGCAATCCCGCCGGGATGCGGAGATGCCGATTTTTATTGCGCTTAATGCATAAAACTGCATCGCGCACAGCATAATTGAAATTAAACTCCTATAATACAGCCTGAAAACATTTTTTTTCATTTATATTTCGGACGCTTAAAAAAACGCTTAAAAAAGTGATAACAAGATTTTTTTTATTTTCCTTGTCGAATTAAGCGTTTTTTTAAGCGTTTTTTTAATATGCGTATTATATCTTTGAGCGCATTTTTAAAAGTAACAAAACTTAATGTATCATGAAAAACTTTATAACTGCAAACGATAATAAATGTAAAGGGGCGCTTTTTTGCCGGTTATGCCGGTTCGTCTGTTTAACGGTTCACTGCAGAGATATGTAGAGGGAGACATGAATGTTATGTTTGTAAAAATACCGAGCCATGATTTATATATTGTATAATTTTTAAGAACGATTTTTTCAATCTACATGAAAAATATTTTTAAATACATAATACGTTTTTTTTATTGTTTGTTTGCGGATTCCCAAACCAACATTAATACGTATGCGTCCGGTCTCGCCGAATTTTTTAATAGCCGGCTTGTTAATCTTCACGGTAAGCGAAATTTATTTACCCCCCCCCCCCCCCCCGTTTTTGACGTAGACTTATCTTACAATCA
>JAISEJ010000199.1 GCA_031264155.1 Tannerella sp.
GGAAAACGCAATCTCGACCTCAATGTTCATACCCACTTTGACCTGAATACCTGCGTCGATTTTGTCTGCTTAGACGATACGACCCTTCTCCTGGGCGACCTGAGCGGCAGGAACCGGCTACTGCGTGCAACTCCCGGCCGGCAGACTGGCATCCTGACGCTTCCCTCCGAACCGGTTCAGGGAGATGGTGCAAACGGCTACGTCTGGAGAAGTTACATGGACATGAACTACGAACTGAACAAAGCCGTACTGGCCACCCAGTTCGGCGAAGTGCTGGAAATCGTAGACCTCAGCGATTATTCGGTCGTGAGGACGATCGGGGAGGGAAGCGTCCCGCATGATGCAAGCCAGCAACTGGCAGGATATTATGATGTGAAATGGCGCAAAAACGACATTTATGTATTATATTCCGGCATGTCGGAAGACGAAGCAAACCGCCGCCTGGCCGCCAATCAGAGACCGTCGAGCGGAGGAGACCAAATTCATGTTTTCGACCAAAACGGGATAAGGACAAAAATATACCGGCTGGATGTATCCATTAACAGTTTCACGGTGGATGAAAAAAACAATCAGCTAATCGGCATAAGTTCGGAGAGCGACTATCCGGTATATCTTTTCCGCTTGGATTAAATCGTGCAACGGTCGGAAAGGGGTTGAATATAAATTAATCATTGAAAAAAATGGAAAATATTGCAGTTAAACTGTTTGGTTGTTTGTTGCTTTGTCTGTGTTGCGGTTGCAACAGCAACAGTTCTAAAACGGAAAAATATCAGAACAGGCGGGATCACATCATCCATGTCCGGGAGAAGGTAAAGGAAATCAATATGGAAGACGCCCTGATCGGTTCAATAGCGCGCTTATATCTCGTTCATGATTATTTGATTATAAGTGATCACAGTTCAAACAGTGAACTCATACACATCTTTGACCGTAATAACTTCAATTACATAAGATGTATGGCATATAAGGGGCAAGGCCCGGGTGAAATTGCGAACTTAGGCCATATAGAGGCGGGTAAGAATCGCAGGTTTTACGTAACCGACCACGGAAAACAGAAAATATTCGATTATGATATAGATAGCATCCTGACAAATCCGCTGTACATGCCGGACGTGAAAATGACGCTGAATGTAGAATTTTTCCCCGACAGATACCGGTATATAGATGATACATTATCTATAGGATTAATTATAAAACCAATCAGAAATTCAGGCTTTGACCAGTCTGTAGCTAAAATTAATTTCAGTACCGGCGAAATAAAACCAATGCCCTATAATCATCCCGATATTGAGCGAAAGCGCGTTTGTTTCGCTGCATCTGCGGAACATGATCTTTTCGTCGAATGTTATCATTATCATGATTTAATGACAGTCTGCAGCCTCAACGGCGATTTAAAGCATAACATATATGGCGGAAAGTGGGACGACAGGATGACGAATAAATTCGCTTACTACGAAAAGGTTGTATTTTGCAACGATAAAATAGTAGCGTCTTTTTCCGAAGGAAAAGAGCAATTTTCCAACTACAATAACAGATATCCCTCCGAAAACAGATATCCGACGCAATTCCTTGTCTTTAACACGAAAGGCGATTACATCCGAACATTAGAAACCGGATATTCCATCTTGGATTTTTGCTACGATAAAGATAACAACCGGATTATAATGATTTTGAATGCAGAAATGCAGTTTGCTTATCTGGATCTCAACGGGCTTATGGAATAGAATTCCGGAATATCCGCAATGTCCTTGCATAAAAATATGCTGCGTGCAGGATAAATACACAATCATTATGAAAAGATTGTCATAGTTGTTGTGCTTCCGCAATGCGTTTGTACAATACGGTTTCATAATTATAATCCATGTCTTTAATGCTATAGTACGGAAAATTATCCGAAAACACACGCGTGATAAAATTTTCCGTGTACAGTATGAGGATAATAGAGGCGTAATTAAAGAGCGTACTTTGTATCATGGCGGGTTTAGGCAACAAAAATACAAGCCTAATGGATCGACTTAAGGCTCACGAATGTAAATATTTGTCTTTTCCGACCCCGATTGTGATTTCCCGGTAATAACGCAGATTGAAAAGAGGAACGCAGATATTATTGTGAATCTATCCTCCTCTCCCTCGAACTGCATAGCAATTCAACCGGAAATACTTATCTTTGCAGGCAAAATGAATACGAAGAAAGTGCAGTTAAGTTGATTATGGAAAACGAAATAGTGAAACATATCTCAAGATACATGACAGTCTCCAAAGAATTGGAGGAAGCTATTGTCAAAAGCGAATTTATCAAAAGTTATAAAAAGGGAACTGTTCTGCTTGAAGAGGGTAAAATTTCAAGTGAATGTTATTTGGTCATAAAAGGATGCATTAGAAGTTATTATATTAACGACGGGAATGAAACAACAACTGATTTCTTTACTGAAGACCAGTCGGTAACACCTTCGGCATACGGCAAAAAGACGCCTTCTGCATATTATCTGGAATGTATTGAAGATACGGTTGCCGGTGTCGGCACTCCTG
>JAISEJ010000203.1 GCA_031264155.1 Tannerella sp.
GCTAATGCCCGATTTTTGCAAAAGCAACATCACAACATCGGTAGTGACTTTTTGGGTGCGCTTTGTTCCGCTCTTTTCGGGATTGTCTTTTTCGGGCGGTTCGGGTGGCTGTTGCAGGAGTTGTATTTTCCTGTCTAAAATACCGCAGAGGTCTTGCGGGTACTTCTTTTTGTACAAAGCATAGTTGATAACTTGGAGTAACTCAACTTGTTTTTGATTTGAGAAATTGTGTTGCTCCAATACTTCTAAAATGTCGTTTACCTCAATTGTTGAGGCATTTTTTTTGCGATTTGCTGTTTGTGTTTTTTTCTTTCATTTTTCTTTTGATTTTATATTATTGATATTTAATTTTAATAATGTTTATTGATTTTTAAACCTCCGCATATCACGCACTTTTCTTCCATTAATACATTCCGTCAAACGGGACAGTCAACAAAATAAACAAATGCTTCATTATCATTAATATTTTAATAAAAATTCCACATAGGAGGTTTGATACTGATACCTATACGTAACATGGAGGAATACTTATCATAGTTGAATAATCCTTCTCCATATCCATTATACCATTGAATGAACAGGTATTGATTTATTTTAGGATTCAATTGATAGTTAAACTCCAACTGTGTATTATAATTACCGATTTTTTTACGGGGATTTATAAAAACCGAAACCATGAATTTATCATTCAGACTTTTGTAGTTGAATGCCATCAGTCCATGTCCCCGGTATTTATTCAAATCTTTATTTTCTTTTCCATACCAGCCGGCCCAAAATTTAGTCTGTACAGATATATTTGGATTAAAGAAATAGACGCCTGAAATACTGAAGTAGTTCCAACTGCGGGATTCGATGCCGTCTTTACCATTTGATTCATGTTCAAATGAAAATGCTAACATCCCCTCTAATTTATTGTTACGGACAACAGGCTTTCCCAGAAGTAATCCGGGGCTGTAGTTATTGTCTGCAAAAGGAAATGATTCTTTATAGATACTCCAAAAGGATTTTTGAGTATAAGTAAGCATCAGGAAAGTATTAAACGGAAGAATCGTTTTTGTTATTCGTTGATGAATACTTATTTGGAATTTGGCATCGGCATTGTTTCCGTTAATTTCTTTATTTAGCGGAATGCCTGTGATAATATAATTATCTTTAAACATCCCGAAATAGGGTTGCCGGTCGAACAATTCCAAAATCTCACTTTCGCTGATAATCTTACCGGAATCCCGCTGGGTTCTCCATATTTCCTCTACTTCCCTGTTTTGTGCATGGGAAGCAGAAGAAAATATGAAAAGGG
Organism: Tannerella sp.; assembly: GCA_031264155.1. Classification (GTDB taxonomy): domain Bacteria; phylum Bacteroidota; class Bacteroidia; order Bacteroidales; family Tannerellaceae; genus Tannerella. The sequence continues at coordinate 1,298 of JAISEJ010000203.1, forward strand.
TTAAACATACAAGTAATATGAGTCTGGCTTTTTGCATCGGTTTTATCAACTTTTTATAAGGGACGTATCGTCAATCATTATCTTCTTCTTTTTGTCCAGTCCAAATCTGGCAAGTATTTTCTCCATCAAATAATACACCAGCGGCACAACCACCAGCGTCAGGAACATCGAACTTGTCAGTCCGCCGATAAGCGCCCATGCCAGACCGTTTTTCCATTCCGCGCCGGGACCCTGCGCCAAAGCGATGGGCAACATGCCGATAATCGTTGCCAGCGTGGTCATAACTACCGGACGGAAACGCTTGCGGGTCGCCTCAACAAGGGCTTCCTTCACTTCCACACCGTCCCGTTGCAACTGTCCGGCAAAATCGACTACAATGATGGCGTTTTTGGCGACCAATCCCACGAGCGTAATCAATCCCAACATCGTGAAAAGACTCAACGACTGCATGGCGAGCGCCATCGCAAACAATGCGCCGGGCAATGCCAGCGGAATGGAAAACAACACCACAAACGGACGAACGTAGTTGTCGTACAGCACCACCATTATCATGTAAACCAGCAGGATAGAGACCAACAATGCAAAGCCGAGCGTTCCGAAAGCGTCGTCCTGCACGGCAAGTTCGCCGCCGTATTCGATGCTTGTGCCTTCCGGCAGATGCATTTGCAAAATCATCGCCTTGATTTCGTTCCCGACCGTTCCAACCGGACGTCCGGCGACCTGACAGCTAAGCGTTACGGACGACATGCGGTTGCGACGGTCTAACCGCGTCGCCCCTTCGCTTTCCGACACTTCGGCAAACTGGCTGAGGCGTATCATCTCCCCGCGCACGTTCTGCAAAGCGAAATTCTTCACGTCGTCCATATTTTTACGGTCAAAATCCGACAGCCGGATGTTGATGTCCCATTCATTATTGCCTTTCTTGAATTTGGCGTCGCGGTTGCCGTTGAAAGCATTGCTCAAAGCTGCTCCGAGCATGTCGAACGAAACGCCCAGCGCCGCCATTTTCGAGCGGTCGGGCGCAATACTGATTTCGGGATTACCGCCTTCGACAGAACTCTTGGCATCCACCACGCCGGGAATGGCGGACATGCTTTCGCGGATTTTATCTGCCGTCGCAATCAGCGAATCAAGATGATTCCCGACGACATACAATTCAACCGGCGTATCGTCCTTCCCGCCCGTGATTCCGCTGACCGCCGTGCGTATTTTGGCTCCGACGACAACGCTTTGCAAAGCCCGTTTCACCTCGCGGGCGAAATCGGGCGCCGTCACGTCGCGCTGGTCGTACGGCGTCATTTTTACGAAAATATCCGCCAGATTCGCCTGCGGCTGTCCCAAATCGGACGTGCCGACGGTGGTAAATACCGACTTCACCGCCGGATTGCTCCGGATAATGCTTTCCGCCTGATACGCCGCACGGTTGGTTTGTTCGATGGTGGCATTTTTGGGTAATTCCAACTCAATGAAAAATTCGCCGCGGTCGCCGATGCTCATCAGTTCTTCGCCGATTAATCCGAACGCAAAAAGCGACAGCGAAGCAATAAATAACCCGGCGGTTACGCCGAACACGATAAGTTTATGCCGGAACGACCATTGTAACAGTGAAGCCATGCTTTCGGCGAAACGGCTCATTCCCCGTTCAAATCCGCTGATTATTTTTCCCCACCATCGGTCAGGATTGATGTGTTCGATTTTCCCGATTCGCGACGAAAGCCAAGGCACAAGCGTAAACGAAGCCAAAAGGCTGAGTAATGTCGCCGCTGCCACCGTAACACAGAACTGGCGGAACAGCCCGGAAACAAGGGATTGCGTGAACGTTACGGGAAGAAACACAACGACCAGCACCAGCGTAATGGAAACAACCGTTGCGCCGATTTCCGTCAATCCGTCGTAAGCCGCCTGCACACGGTTTTTCCCCATTTCCAGATGCCGGTGAATGTTTTCGATGACCACAATGGCGTCGTCCACCAAAATACCGACTACGAGCGACAATCCAAGCAAAGTCATTAAATTGAGCGTGAATCCCGACAGGTACATCACGATAAACGTAGCCACCAGCGAGGTCGGAATCGAGATAAGCACAATCAGCGAATTGCGGAAACTGTGCAGGAAGAGCAACATGGCGGCGGCAACCAGCAACGCCGCCAGCAACAAGTCGTGTACTACCGAATCGGCGGCTTCGACCGTAAATTCCGATTCGTTCAGGGCAATGACAAAGTCCAGCGACTTATCACGATTGGCTTCTTTCATCCTCTCCAGACGGTTTTCCACCTGCCGGCAGACTTCCACCGTATTGGCGTCCGACTGGCGTTGAATCAGGATGCCGATAGACGTCCGGTTGTCCACGCGATTGATGGTCGTCGTTTCCTTTTGCGCATCGGTTACGTCGGCAATGTCTTTCACGCGCACCATCGCGCCGTCGGCGGTCACTTGCAGCACTACGTTTTCAATATCTTCCGTCGAAGTATATTTGCCCGACAGACGAATCATGACCTGTTGGCGGTCGTCCTTCACTTTCCCTGTGGGAAAATCGAGGTTGGAATTAATCAGTGTACGGCTCACCTGCAGGATAGACAGGCCGCAGGCTTTCATTCGTTCCCCGTCGAGGTTCACCTGAATTTCCCGCTCGTTTCCGCCTACTAACTGAACGGTAGCCACGCCGGGAATCTGCTCTATCACAGGTTTCACTTCGCTTTTGATGAAATCGTAGAAATCGCCTGGCGGCATGTTGCTCGTTGCGCCGATATTCAGCACAGGTAAATCGCTGATGTTGATTTTGGCAATCGACGATTCCTTCACCCCGTCGGGCAAGGTCTGCCGGATGGCATTGATTTTGCGTTGCGCTTCCTGCAAGGTTTTGTCAATATCCGTTCCCATGCGGAACTCAATCATCACGACCGAAAAACTTTCCATCGAAATGCCTGAAATATACTTGATTCCTTCGAGTGATGCGAGCGTATTTTCGATGGGTTTCGTAACGGCGCTTTCCACTTCCTGCGGTCCCCCGCCCGGATAAGCGGTAGAGACCGTCATCAAAGGATACGACATATTGGGAAACAACTCCTTGTTGAGATTCCGGTAGGAGAAAAAACCGAAAAACAACAGCGCGGTAAAAGTTACAACAACAATGCTTGGGCGTTGGATGGATAATTTAACTGTTTTCATGTTGCAAATTCATTTTTAATTATTCATTACCAAAACGTTTGCGCCTTCCGTCAGATTGATTTGTCCGTCGAGCACCACCGTTTCGTTTTCGGTTAAACCGGTTATTACTTCCACATGATTATCGGTAACAAGTCCGGTAACAATGGAACGCCGGTAGGCTTTATCGCCTGAAACCGTGTAGATTTTCGGATTTTTCAGCCCTCCGACAATGCAGCGGCGGTCAATCACGAGTTTTTTCCCCTTGTCCGCAACGCCCGATTCGATATGCGCTACGGCAAACATTCCCGGTTTCAATTCGTTGTCAGCATAAATGGCGATTTCCACTTTGTAACTCATTGCATCGTTCCCCTGAACGCCAATGACCTGAACTGTACCCTCAAACGCTTTATTTTCAAAGACGTCGGAAGTAATGCGCACACTTTGCCCCCGTTTCAGCCGGACTACTTCCTTTTCCGTTACGGAAACTTCCATTTTCAGACGGGACAGGTCAATAATTTCTGCCACAGCCATTCCCGGAGCAACAAGGCTTCCGGCTTCAATGGCAACGTTTTCCAGCACGCCTGACGCCGTAGCCGCAATCAATGTATTTTGCAAACGGTCTTTCAAATCGACAACCTGCTGTTCGGTATTTTTCAACGCCTGCTGTACGGCTTCCAACTCCGATTTCGTTACAACGCCTGCCTTTTGCAAGGTTTCGTACCGTTCGGCGTCTTTCTTTGCTTTGGCACAGTTAAATTCGGCAACGCCAAGACTTTCGCGCACTACATGGTCTTCCACTTTGGCTACGGGTATACCTTTTGTTACCCTGTCGCCGTTCTGCATATATTTTTCAAGCACAATTCCCTGTGTTTTAGACGTCAGCGTAACGCTGTTGCAGGATACGATTTTACCGGTCGCCGTTATCGACGAATTGATTTCCGTCCATTGCGGCTGGGTAACACTTACCGGAATAACGGTATTCACTTCCAGCGACAGCCGGGCTTTGCGGTCGATTTCCTGTTTGTTGCGGACTAATACGACCACTGTTAATGTGATAAGCA
>JAISEJ010000213.1 GCA_031264155.1 Tannerella sp.
TGTAATCGGGGACGGATAAATACTCCCTGCCCAATAACGTGAACAGACTTCTTATAAAGCCTGTGCCTTGACGATAACGGAGGCCGTGGTTGATCTTTAAAAGCAGGCAACATTGGACGCTACTGTCAGGATACGTGACCTCTCCTGCTTCTTTTTTCCTGTTAATCAATAGATTTCATGTTTCAAGCACATCCGGGGATAGAAATACTGTCTAGCTACCGCGTTGACACAAATTCGAATTACAGGCTTTCCGGTTCCGAATTTTATATTTACTTTTGACCGGATTTATTGACCGGGTACTCATGTATCTGTTTCTTTATCTTTTGCAATTACAAAGATATGTCAATAAATCCTTTTTTTATCATTACAACAACGTCATTTGTAACTTCAGAATTATCTAAGGAGATTTTTGACACATCCTTACGAGTGTACCCCACACGAGCAGCGCGCACCAGTTGCAAACTGTGAAAAAATGCAACTATACAAATAAAAAGCGAAAAACAAAGGCTTGTGGCAAGTGAATTTATCCAGAGGATGAAAGTCTCTTATGCGCGGGAGAGAAAATTCGAGGCATTAGCGAAAGGCAAAAAGGTTTGTCGTGAGGCAAGCACTGAAGGCAGTCGCTCTGCAAAATTCGGTACTGACGAACAGAAACGGAATAAGAGGCTAAATCGTATGGGAGTAAGCATCCTTGTTCCTGTAACGTCCTGAATTTAGAAAAGGGATGATATGGGAAATTCCGCAGTGATTGGAGGAAGGAAGAAGCTCTTACCGGAGGAGGTTTCGCCAGACACGGGTTGTTGGGAGAGAAGTCAGCAGAGGTTATAGTCGCCGAAGAAACGAGCTTGCCGGGCGAAAGAAAAGCCATAAGGGAAGAAGTCTCACGAAAAGGTAAAGGGGCTGAACGTTAGAAAGTTCCAAACGAGGTACGGAATCGGCACAAATCGATAGCCTGCACCGGGCGGGACAGAGGAGAAAAGAAACAATAAAGAGAAAATTAGCGAAATAGCGTAAAAGGAGATGATTGAAGAAGTGCTCCATCTGTTGAATCTGATGCGAGTATGCCGTCAAGTGGTAAGTAACAAGGGTTCAGTGGGAGTAGACGAGAAGTCGGTAGAAGAATTGGAAGTTACATTCCGTGCGAAGCATAGGGAATTGGAGACATCGTTACGAGAAAGCAGCTATGTGCCGGAAGCGGTATTGGAGGTAGAGATACCCAAAGCCTGCGGGAAGACACGTCAGCTAGGAATCCCGACGGTGTTAGACCGTCTGCTCCAGCAAGTAGTATTCCAGGTGCTGAACACCCATTATGACGCAAACTTCGAGGAGAGTAGCTACGGTTTCCGTCCGAGACGAAACGCCCGGCAGGCGGTAAAGCGTTCGCTGTCGTACATCAATAGGTGAACAATTGGATAGTAGACATGGACTTGAAGAATTTCTTCGACGAGGTCGACCACAGTGTGCTATTGTAGATACTGTATCGGAAGGTTAAATGCCGTCAGGTGCTACGTCTGATACGGAAGTAGCTTCGAGCACCGATGAGTATCAAAGGCAAACTGGTCAAACGGCGAAAGGGGAAGTCCCAGGGAGGCCCTCTGAGTCCATTATTCTCGAATATTCTGCCGGACGAACCGGATAAGAAACTGGAGCGAGCTAGCGTAAAGTACGTTCACTATGCAGATGATTTTAGTATCTACCGCAGGGAAGAAAGCGAAGCCCGCCGGCTATTTGAGGGACAGGCTTCTCCTTCCTATAAACAGGGAAAAAGCGGGATTCGTCGTCCCGAGGACTTTACCATCCTAGGATACGGCTTCGATCGGAGGCGCCCGGAGAATGAAACCGAGCAGTTTCAACTGCAAGTGCGAAGAGTTTAAAGAGACTCAAACAAAAGCTCAGGAAACTCACACGCAAAACCACCCTTATACGTTTGACACACGTGTAAGGAAACTGAAAGAAGTGCATCAAGACTGGCCGGGATAATTCCCGGCGGGGAGAATTCTCCTAACGGCTAATTTATAATCACTTAAAACTCCAATGTATTCCTTTGTTTTTTTCAGAAAAAGGAAGTCTTTCTTATACTTCCCAAACTTCTTTGCCATCTGCGTAGCGTTTGCCATCATATTCCCGTTTTTCATTTCAACAGGGAATGTGTTTTGATCAATTTCGACCATTTGCAAACCTGTAACAGGCTTCGATTTCTTTTCTTTTTTACTCATAACTTGATATTTATTTATCAAAGCAATAACTTATTCAGGACGAGTACATTTTTTACAATAAAAATAATAGGTAATTACCCGTTCACGCCCCAAAAATAGCGTTTTTTTGCAAAATAAGCATATTCACTGAAAATATGCACGTTAAGCCACGTTTAATATATTCTGGGGTGTGAATAAAGGGTGTCAGTTAATATTATTTTAACTATTGTTTAAACTATATTTTAACCATTATACCCTTTCTCTTTTTGACCCTAGTTTTGACCTAACTTGACCCTAACTCATGTACAAATAATTTTGATTCGCATTTTCGGAACGATACCGGATTGACTTTATTTGCGAAAAAAATCATTCGTACCGGATCCCAGCCTCAACCCCCACCACCAGCTCTCGCAATACCCCTATAAATAAACGGATTAAGGCGTTTCTATTGGTATAGAGACGCCTTAATCTGCTCTATCATTTGCATAAATCAGAAAGATGCAGTATACTTGTTTGTCGAATGCCGAAATAAGCCTATTAAAAGCTATTTAAGCCACTTTTACGGGCTACAACGACACAATCCTTACACGTGGGATAAAAAAATCAACCCTGAATTAACCCTAAATGGAGTTTTTATACAAATAGTTTTAATTCCGCCGTCCGAGGTAAACGGCTCAATTTCTCTTTATTAATCGACATTCTTCCCGCTTTTACTCTTACCCCTGTTTTGTACTTTTTATTTTGTCCCCATAAATACCTTACCGACTTCCTGACCAAATATTTAGTCAATGAAAGGGGTGCAAGTTCAAATACAGTCAAATCGTACAGAGATACTTTTGTGCAATTCATCGGGTATTTGACCGATGTACGGAAAGTAAAGATGGACAAAATAACGCTTTCCGTAATAACGAAAGAATCTGTTATTGCCTTCTTCGACTGGTTGCAGGAAACGAAAAAATGCAGCGATGCTACCCGAAACAGCCGACTTGCGGCGTTGTATTCCTTCTTCCGATATGTTCAGTTCCATCATCCTGACCATTTGTTCGAATATCAGCGGATATTATCAGTCAAAGTCGAAAAACACAAAAAGGAAAGCCTTAACTGTTTAAGTGTTGACGGAATACGTTTATTGCTGAACCAACCGGATATGACCTCTAAAAAGGCAGGCGTGATGCATCACGCCTCTACGGCCTCACAGAGCTTCTCGCCAACTTCGCTGGGTGTCATTCTAATTTTGCCGGGTGTCCCGGCAATTTTTTTGCAGGAAAGTCCATGCCCGACAATGTGTATTGTGTATTGTGTAGCGTAGCGTGCTACGCCCTCACTTACGTTGTACCAGGGGGGAGAGATTATAACGGAGGGATTGTAACGAAGAGGGGCGTAACGCGCTACGCTCCTACAATTTTACGAACTCGGGTTTATGGCATGCTTGTTATGTGTTTATTGTTTCAGGCATCCTTCGATTGCTTCCATGGTAGAACGGAATGTTTTGTTTATTTCTATCTGATCCTTTACCGTTTTACATGCGTGGAGAACCGTTGCATGATCTTTTCCGCCTACCACTTTGCCAATGTGGGCAAAGGATGATTCGGTATATTTCTTTGCAAGAAACATCGTTATCTGACGCGCTTGGACGATTTCGCGTTTTCGCGATTTTGTTTGTATGAGCGCTTCGTCCAGATTGAAATAGCGGCAGACAATTTCCTGTATCTTTTTTATCGTGAGTTGTTTTTTCTCCAGACGGACGGTTTGGCTTATCACTTGTTTGGCCAGTGCAATGTCTATTTCTTTATTTGTTATCACCGAGTTAGCCATTAGGGATACAAGTATACCTTCGAGGTCACGTACATTTTCGATAACATTTTCCGTAATGAAATCGAAAACGTCTTCCGATATTTCCAATCCTTCATGATTGATTTTATTACGGAGTATTTTCTTTCGCAATACGGGATCCGGGCGTTCTATCGGAGCCGTCATACCCCACTTCAGGCGCGAAATGAGTCTTTCTTCCATGCCTTGCAGATCAACCGGTGCACGGTCGCACGTGAGGACAAGCTGCTTCCTTAACTGATGCAGGTTGTTGAATATCTGGAAGAATATTTCCTGCGTTTTTGTCAATCCGATAAGCTCGTGTATATCATCCAATATGAGCACGTCTATACTTTGATAGAAGCTAAGGAAGTCGTTTGTTACATTTTTACGAACGGCATCCGTGTATTGCAGGCGAAATAAGTTTGCCGATACGTACAGGATTCTTTTTTCCGGATATAGTTCCGAGATCTTGACGCCTGTGGCATGACAGATATGTGTTTTCCCGACGCCGGAAGGCCCGTATATGAATAAGGGATTAAAAGCTGTTTTGCCGGGTTCCTGTGCTATTTTTTCGGAAACGGCGCGTACAAGCCTGTTGCTTTCGCCTTCGAAAAAGTTGTCGAAGTTATATCGCGGGTTTAATCCGGAATAGAGATCCTGTGATGCTACGTTAAACGGTCCGGGGGCTTTTGTTACATCTACCTTGTTCGGCGTATGCGAAAGCATTGTTTTTGCCTCATCGCCGGGATATGTTACGGTGTTTCCCTTGTGAACGATTGTTTGTCCACTTACCATAACACGGTATTTGAGTGTGGTGCCTTCACCGAATACACGGTTTAGCGTCATCTTCAGTATATTCACATACTTTTCTTCCAAATACTCATAAAAGAACTGGCTCGGCACCTGAATGGTGAACTTCTGTCCTTCATAAGATAGTGGAATAATAGGTTTAAACCACGCTTCAAAAGCGGCTTGAGGAACTATATCCTTTATGACCGTCAAACAGTCATCCCACAGTAATTTAGAATCTTTCTGCATACACAATTTTTATATATATGATGTCAAATTTTATCTTTCATGTTTTATTTGTGATGCAAAGATTAGAAATATATTTAGAAAAAAAAACTGCATTTTTATTTGGAAATTTCATATTTTAAATATCCCTTTTTATTTCAATTATTTAAGTGCAATGAATTAACTATTAATAATTTGTACACTTAGTATATTGGGGTTTTCTTTTATATATGAGTGACTTAGGGAGACTGATTATGATGGTCGAAAATCAGTTAAAAAATATGTTTTGCGCCGTAAGCCACAGTATAATCAGAGGCTTACGGTTTTTTCAAATCCGGCATTTTTTTTTGTTATTTAGAAGCAGTCTAAATTTCGGAAAACTATTGCCGGAAAGAATTTTTTTTGTATAAGGGATAAGCCTTGTTAAAATAGAGATAGCCGGATATATCGTTTCGGATTTTGCTTAATGTCCAGAAGCAGTCCGGATGCGTTATCCAGCGTGTAGTTGAGATTTCTGTACAACAATGTATCGTTTAGCAGCAAACCCAGCGAACTGCTGTTGGAATTTAGTTTAAACGTCAACGTATTGATGTTGCCTAACGTAGAATTAAGGCTGTTGATGCTTTGGTCTAAATTCAATTTGTTGAGATCGCTGCTGAAAGTTGACAGGTTCGAGGATGCTGTTTTGAGGTTGGATGCTATTTCCGGCACGTCGTTTTTCAGCAACGCATTTAGCTGTTTTGATGACGTCTCAAGTTGCTTTGTTGTGTTTTCAAGATTATTCAGGGATTGTGACAGCGCCGAATTATTGATAAGCGTCTGTAATCCCGTAAGAATCGAATCCATTTTAGGGACTAAATCAACGATTCGGGGTAATAAGTTGTCTTCAACCGACGACATCATTCCCGTTTTCAGACGTCCTTCGACCATATCGCCAGGTTTGTAATATTCGCTGACGAACTTATTGAGTTGTATGTGAAGTTCGGCGCCGCTCAGCAAAGTCGATTCTATGGATATATAGCTGCCTTTGTTGATTCTCATGCCTTTGTCAAGCCTTATCTCCAATATTATTTTATCGACGGAAGAATAATCGTATTTGATGTCCCGCACCAATCCGACTTTGAACCCCTCTACGAATATCGGACTTGATATTGTAATATCGCGCACATTGGTGCAGGATACATAATAATAGTTTGCCGGTTTGAAAATATTGATACCTTTCAGATAATTAACGCCTATGTATAGTAATACTAAACTTATTATAGTGACAACACCTATTGTTGTTTCTTTTGAAAATCGTTTCATAGTGAACTTTTTTTTAATTATTAACTCTTTTTCCGTCTTTCGTTTTTATGATGAAGGCCCCTTTAAAGTCCTTCGTCGCTTTTTTATGCATATTGAGAATTGTTTTGTAATCGGAAGTTGCGCCGTATGTATACTTGTAAATGCCTTTGTCCATATAAAAAGAAATGTCGTTATATCCTTTGAAACGCTTGTCTTTGACGGATAGCTTCTTGTCGGACGTCAGGATTTGCACTTTATATATGATGTCGCTTGTCTGGCCGGTCGTTGTTTCCCCATTATCTGCGGATGAAGTATGCGAGGCGGTAATGTCTGGAGGCGCCGTTATTACCTGCTTATCTTTGATATTTCCCAATTTTCGGTCATAATCTTTTTTATAGGCGTCAAAAGCCCTGTATATCGTCTGAGCTAGCGTAGCCTGCCCTTCAACGGACGCCATAAAGCGTTCTTCGGTGCGGTTTGTTATGAAACCTAATTCAATCAGGACGCTCGGCATGCTTGTTTTGCGCAGGACGAGCAGTCCTGCCTGCCGGACGCCCCGGTTCAAGCGATTCGATCTCACGAATGATTTCTGTACTTCGGATGCTAATGATATGCTTTGTTCCATGTGTTTGTTTTGAATAAATTCAAATATGATATACGATTCCGTCGATTTGGGATCGAATCCTTCATACTTCTGAAGATAATCATCTTCCATTAAAATTACGGAATTTTCGCGCATAGCCACATCCAGATTCTCGTCCGAATTTGCAAGTCCTAATGTGTACGTTTCGGTTCCTGAAGCATTTCCTCTTTTTACGGCGTTGACATGTATGGAAATAAATAGATCCGCTTTATATTTGTTTGCAATATTCGCCCGTTCGTCTAACGGGATAAAAACGTCCGTTTTGCGGGTGTAGATAATCTGCACATCACTGTGATTTTGTTCTATCAAAGAACCGAATTTCAGAGCAACAGCAAGATTTATTGCTTTTTCTTTCGATATGATGCCTACGCATCCGGGGTCTTTACCTCCATGTCCGGGATCAATCACGACAGTAAACCTTTTCTGAGCCTGAGTATTTAGCAGGCTCAAACTCAAAATAAGAGTTATTACTATATGTGTATAAATCTTCATTTTACGATATCCCTCTGCAAAGATAGTGCAAGTTGAGTGTAATACAAAATAAACTCGTTTATTTTTATTACCGGAACGCAGTCTGTCGACTGTTTTGAATTTCATAAAGGCTGAGTTGAAACACCATAAAAAAAGGCTGCTTCAATTACGAGGCAGCCTTTTTGATTATATCCCGGTTTTATTAATTTTCGGAGATAACTTCAAAAGGAATAACTACGGACACTTCTTTGTGCAAACGCACTACGGCATTGTAATTACCTGTTTCCTTAACGGGATCTTTTATCACGATTGTTTTACGGTCGATTTCAAAGCCTTTCTTAGTTAATTCTTCGGCAATCTGAATGTTTGTAACCGAACCGAAGATCGTGCCGGTAGAACTTGTTTTTGCGCCGATAGTGAGCGTTATGCCTTCTATTTTTGTCGCAAGATCCACTGCGTCCTGTTTGATTTTCGCTAGCTTGTGTGCACGTTGTTTCCTGTTTTCGGCTAATACTTTCTTTGCGGACTCCGATGCTATAACGGCCTTACCTTGCGGGATTAGAAAGTTGCGCCCGTAACCGCTTTTTACGTTTACGATATCGTCTTTGTAGCCTACGTTTACTACATCTTCTTTCAAAATAATTTCCATATTCTGTCTCCTCTCTTTTTATTATTTCATTAAATCGGTAACATAAGGCAGTAATGCCAGATGACGTGCTCTCTTAACCGCTTGCGCGATACGGCGCTGGAATTTCAATGACGTGCCTGTGATGCGGCGCGGAAGAATTTTCCCCTGTTCATTGAGGAATTTCTTCAGAAATTCGGGATCTTTGTAATCAATATACTTGATACCGCTTTTTTTGAAACGGCAGTATTTCTTCTTTTTTACATCCATCGACATGGGTGTAAGATATCTGATTTCAGAACTGTTCTGAGTATTATTTGTTATTGCCATGATTAAATCCTCCTTTGTTAATCGTTTTTCTCTTTAGGGTTGTTCTCTTTTGTTTTAGCCTCACTCTTAACGTCTTTGGCCGATGATTTGAGGCTTCTCCTCTTGGCGGCATATTCGGCGGCGAACTTATCCTGACGGAAAGTAAGGAAACGTATCACGCGTTCGTCACGACGGAACTGTGTTTCAAGAACATCAATCACATTAGGAGTAGCGTTGAACTCAATAAGCTGATAGAAGCCGGTGGACTTCTTTTTGATAGGGTAGGCCAGTTTGCGCAAGCCCCAGTTCTCTTCGTTGACAATTTCTGCTTTTTGAGCATGCAATGTCTCTTTAATTTTTTCTACCGCTTCCTTCATCTGTGCATCAGACAAAACGGGAGTCAAAATGAAAACGGTTTCGTAATTGTTCATAATTTTTTCTTTAATTTAAAAATTTGCGGGTGCAAAGATAATGATAAAATGATAACCGGCAAAATAATGAATATTTTTTTGTCATATTTCTTTTTGCGAACGGCCATTAAAATTATTCCCACTCTATTGTTGCGGGCGGTTTGGAACTTATATCATAAACTACGCGGTTTACGCCTTTTACCTTATTTATTATTTCATTGGAAACTTTTGCCAGGAACTCATAAGGGAGTTGTGCCCAGTCTGCCGTCATGGCGTCGGTCGATGTTACTGATCTTAGCACGATCGTGTTTTCGTAAGTGCGCTCATCGCCCATCACGCCGACAGAGCGTATGGGAAGCAAAATCGTGCCGGCCTGCCAGACTTGGTCGTACAGGTTCCATTCGTGCATCATGGATATGTAGATGTCGTCCGCATCCTGCAGGATTCGAACTTTCTCCGGTGTTATGTCTCCAAGTATTCTTATCCCAAGTCCCGGGCCGGGGAACGGATGACGTGCGATCAGGTTGTCCGGCATACCCAACTCGCGCCCGACGCGGCGGACTTCGTCCTTAAACAGCAACCGTAGCGGTTCTACTAATTTGAGATGCATCTTTTCCGGCAGTCCGCCTACATTGTGGTGACTTTTTATGACGGTTCCGGTGATAGACAGCGACTCTATTACATCGGGATAAATTGTTCCCTGTCCAAGCCATTTTATATCGTTCAGTTTGTGTGCTTCTTCGTCGAAAACATCAATAAATCCTTTACCGATAATCTTTCGTTTTTCTTCGGGATCGGTTATGCCGGCCAGTTCGCCATAAAATTTTTCATGAGCATCTATGCCGATTACGTTAAGGCCCATATTTTCGTAAGCTTTCATGACTTTGCCGAATTCGTTTTTTCTCAGCAGGCCATGGTCGACGAATATACAAGTGAGGTTTTTGCCTATCGCCTTATTCAGCAATACAGCCGTTACCGATGAGTCGACGCCTCCCGATAATGCAAGTATGATTTTGTCGTCTCCGAGCATGTTTTTTAACTCATTGACGGTCGATTCGATAAAAGACGCTGGCGTCCAGTTTTTCGAGCAACCGCATATATTGAGGAAGTTGTCTAACAACTTTATTCCGTCTTCAGTGTGAAACACTTCGGGATGAAACTGCACGCCCCATGTCAGTTCGTCCGAAATCCGGAATGCGGCGACTTCTACATCGTCGGTACTTGCGATCACATGAAATGTGTCGGGTAATTGCGTTATTGTGTCGCCGTGCGACATCCATACCTGTGTTCCCGGCCGTATGCCTTTAAACAAAGGATTGTTATTGTCGAGTTTAAACAAATGAGCCCGTCCGTATTCACGCAAACCTGCGGATTCAATTTTGCCGCTCGATGAGTAAGCGAGGTACTGAGCCCCGTAACATATACCGAGTACAGGATATTTTTTACGTATACCTGACAAGTCTGTTTCGAAAGCATTGGTGTCATTAACGGAGTAGGGGCTTCCCGAAAGAATAACCCCTTTGATGTTCGGATCATTTTCAGGGAATTTGTTGTATGGAAGAATCTCGCAATACGTGTTTAATTCCCTGATTCTACGTCCGATAAGCTGTGTTGTTTGAGAACCGAAATCAAGAATGATAATTTTTTCGTGCATAAAATAAAGCTATTAAATGAGCCGCAAATTTACGAAAATTTTTCTTTTAACCCTCTAAAAAAGATTTTTTGTCCCAAAGATAATATAGTATGCCGACGTCTATAATCGCTTGCGTTAGAAACAGAAACACTAACTGCAACAAACTGCCTGGCAACAAGCCTTATTGGGAATTTCCTCATTTCATTACGCCGGATTCCGTATCCGAGTTATATAGTTTTTTTTGACCGCTATCGTACTTATGTCCGAACGAGAGGCTGTAATTCAAAGAAAGGTACACCATATTTCCGGTATCCCTTGTATAGTTCCACGATTTACTTTGAACAATCGGATAGATCTGCCTGGTTCCGGTTGGGGCGCCGTCAGGCAATAACGGATTCAAGACGCCAATGCCTATATGGAAGTTTTTGTGTCTATACTTCAAGTCAAGATAAGCATTTTTGGATGTGTAGAAAATAGTTTCTCCTGTCAATCGGCTCATGTCGGAAGTCAGGCTTGCCGACAGAGTCCAGTTTTTATAGTTGCCATCCAGTTGGATGCCGCTAAAATAGTCATTATAGTAGTGTACATATTTATATCCGATATTTATAAAACGGTTTATTCCGCCTCTTGCAGACAAAAACAATCTATTCTTGATCAACTCTGCGTTGACGAACAGCATGAATTGCAAATGTTGAAAACTTTTCATCAATTCACTGTTGTAAAGAAAATAAAAAGAATCCCCGTTATCAATCCGCCGTACGGATGTTGCTGTCGGATCTTTATTTATTTGGTAGTAACCGTTACACTGTATATTTATCCGGTTAAAACGCAAGTCGTAAGCCAATATGTTTGCATACGATCTGCCCGGCTTCAATTGCGAATTTCCGGCAGTTGCCTCATATTTGTTCATTTGCTGCTCGAAGTTGCTTAATGCCGACAAAGTGGGCAAAAATGACAATATGTAAAAATTATACCTCAATGACATTTGATCTGCCAAAGGATAGGATAATGTAATAGACGGTCGAAATGTCAATTTATCATATTTTCCGACATATTCGTTAAAATATTGCCTCTTTACACCCAATCCTGTCTGATAGGTAGTCGAATATTCGGAATAATTGCGATAGTTCGTATACTAACTCATGTTACGCAATTGCCTGATTACAGAACTGCGCGATACGCCCCCGTCCCGTAATCGGATACGATTCTATACTTCACGCGGCAAGGATTTGTGTATTACCGGCATACTCCGGACAGGCTCAGGCTTGCATCAGTCTGACCATGCTGTTGAAGCCGTTCCCCCATACATCGTGGGCGCAGGCGTCCATGCATCGTGGGCGCAGGCTTCCATGCATCGTGGAAGCAGGCTTCCATGCATCGTGGAAGCAGGCTTCCATGCATCGTGGAAGCAGGCTTCCATACATCGTGGGCGCAGGCGTCCATGCATCGTGGGCGCAGGCGTCCATACATCGTGGGCGCAGGTGTCCATACATCGTGGGCGCAGGCGTCCATGCATCGTGGGCGCAGGCGTCCATGCATCGTGGGCGCAGGCGCCCATGCATCGTGGGCGCAGGCGTCCATGCATCGTGGGAGCAGGCGTCCATGCATCGTGGGCGCGGGCGTCCATGCATCGTGAGTTAATAAGCACAAAGTCATACCGCGTAAAGTATAATACCGGAAGCGGATACGCTCCCAGCCTGCTACGAAATGTGCAACCAGTCCGGGGATATGCCGGGCTATTGCGTAACATGAGCAGATAATATGATTTATTATATCCTAAATGGAATTACCTGATCAGATTTGCCCGGAATGCCATTTTATTTTTCACATATTACTCCCTCCTCCCCTCTTTTATCCCTATTAATAGCTATTAAACGCTTGCCGCCGTCCCTAAATATACCAACTTTTGGGGATTGCGGGTTAATTTCTATCCCTCTATATTTGCGGACTGATAAACTTAAGGTTTTAATAGATATTATGTTAATAAAAAAAGGAATATTGATTGTATGTATGGGTCTTTTATCTGCCGGTTTTTGCATGATAAATGCGGCGGATGACAACTATAATAATTCGAATGAGAGTGCGGTAACATCTGAAAAAAAATCCCGTCTTACGCTGGGAGGATATGGCGAGGCTGTTATGAGCCGGATGTTTTATAGCAGTAATTATAAACGATATTCGAATGCTGCACTTTATAAGGATGCGGATTCGCATGGGCAGTTTGACTTGCCTCATGTGGTGTTCTTTGCAGGATATGATTTCGGCAACGGCTGGACAATGGGGTCGGAGATTGAGTTTGAACATGGAGGTACGGAGTCCGCCATAGAAATAGAGGAGGAAGAGACCGGAGAATATGAGAGCGAAATAGAGCGGGGCGGAGAAGTTGCGCTGGAGCAGTTCTGGATTCAGAAGAGTTTCAGGGACGAATTGAAAATACGCATGGGGCATATCATTGTGCCTGTCGGATTGACAAATCAATATCACATGCCGACGGAATTTTTTACCGTCTATCGTCCGGAAGGCGAAGCGGCAATTCTGCCTTGCACGTGGCACGAAACGGGTATCAGTTTGTGGGGACGCACAAAACACTGGCGTTATGAGGCTATGTTCATTGCCGGACTGGATGCGGATCGCTTTGGAGGCAAAGACTGGATAAAAGACGGCGCCGGAAGTCCTTACGAATTTAAGATGGCGACCTCCTATGCCGGAGCGTTCCGTGTCGATAATTATTCCGTAAAAGGCTTGCGGGTCGGCGTCAGCGGATATGCCGGTAACAGTGCATCGAACAGCCTGAAGCCGGATTCGTACCGTAATGTGGACGGTACGGTTACGATTGGTTCCCTTGATCTTCTTTATGATAATTATAATACGATTGTACGCGGGAACTTTGTTTACGGCCGCCTTTCCGATTCCGAGAAAATAACGAAGATAAACATGGAAAGCCGTAAAGATTCACCTTCGCCCAAGACGCCGATCGGATCGGACGCTATGTGTCTTGGCGTAGAAGCCGGCTATGACATATTTTCACAAATTGCGAACTTGAAAACGAAAGAAAATAAACTGTATATATTCGGACGCTATGATTATTATGATTCGATGTATAAGACACAGGGGAATATAACCGACAATGAATGTTGGGAGCGCCGGCGCATTGCCGGCGGATTGAATTATATGCCGATGAAGGGATTAGTTGTAAAGGCCGAGTTTTCTCACCGTATTTTAAAAAGCCAGTATAATAATGAAAATACGCTTAGCCTGGGTGTTGCGTATTCGGGATTGTTTGATATGTAATTAATATTCACTAATATAATAAACAGTATGAAAAGATATTTTAAATTTCCGCTTTTATTTGTAGCGGCATTTATTTTCGGGCTGGGTGTATCAGCCTGTAGCGATGATGATGATCCTGCTATCGAAAATATGCAGGATGCTCAAAAAACACAGACAATTGAGCAATATGTTAACGGCGTAGTGGTTGCAACGTATAAATCACTGGCCGACGAATCCATGCACTTGTATGATGCATGTGCCAAATTGAAAGAAGACCCTACGCAAGCTAATATTAAAGCCGTATGCGATGAATGGATTTCCGCGCGCAAATACTGGGAACAGAGCGAAGCCTTCCTATACGGAGCGGCAGCGGACTATAACATTGACCCGCATATTGATTCGTGGCCGTTGGACAAGGCGCAGCTTGACCTGGCGCTGAAGAATACGACGCTGATAGACAATATGAGAGAAGAGGGATGTAATTTCGACGGGTTTGCCGCGCTCGGATACGGATTGCTGGGCTTCCATGCCGTGGAGTATATGGTATTCCGCGACGGGGGAGCGCGAAAACAGGAAGGAGGCATTGATAAAGACAATGTTCCATACGACGCCTTGAGCGAAACGGAACTGGTATATTGTGCGGCCGTAGCCGAAGATCTGCGCAATCAGTGCATACGCCTGGAAGCAAGTTGGGCAGGTATTGAAAGCCTGACGGCCGAGAAGCAGGCGATCCTGGAAGATGCGGAACTTGAACCGAGTCTTAATTACGGCGAGATTATGATCGCTGCGGGAGAATCCGGCAATAAAATTTACAAAACACAGATAGCCGCTTATGTTGAGATTCTGCAAGGTGCATCCGACATAGCGGACGAGGTAGGCAACACAAAAATTACCGATCCCGTAAGCAGCGGAAATGTATTGGATGTGGAATCATGGTATAGCTGGAATTCTATTACCGACTTTGCCGATAACATCCGAAGCATACGGTACGCTTATTACGGAAATGTCGGTAATACGATTCATACGGCTTCGGTAAGCGCATATATCAAATCGCTTGATGCGGCGTTAGACGTTGAAATACAGTCGGCGATTACCGCCGCCATTACCGAGATAGAAACCATGCCTGCTCCTTTCAGGGATAATCTGACGGAAGCAGCCAGCGGAAAGGCAAAGAATGCCTGCAATGCTTTATTGGGCAAATTAGATGCGGCAATAGAGCTGATACAGGAGTAATAGCAAATATTTTATATGAAAAAAATATTTTATTCTATAATCTGTTTGACTGTATCATTTTCTTCCTGTCAAAAAAATGATGATTTATCCGAAGACGATCCCGAAAAAAACGAGTTGGCTGAAGAGTATTATGCCGGGGGAAAAGCGGGTACGGTCTTTAATGAAACGAGTTCCGCCTATGAACTGCCAACCCCTGCCGTAGAACAGGGAGGTTATCTGGCTGCGTTCAAAAGGGGAGAACGTTTGTTTGAAGATCCGTTTGTCACAACGAGTGCCGACGAATCTCCGCAGGGAGGATTAGGCCCGCTGTATCTGCGAACCTCATGCATCCACTGTCATCCCGGTTATGGACACGGTAAACGCCAGACTTCTTATAATTCGACGACTATCGGCAACGGATATTTGCTGGTTGTTACCGACGAAACGGATACTTATCTGAGTTCGCTGACAGGGATGCCCCAAACACGTGCGGTAGAACCGTTCAAGGCGCCCGTCGACGAAACTAAGATTAAGATTGACTGGTTGCCGTATGTCGATGAATGGGGAAACGCCTTTCCCGACGGGGAGACTTATGCGCTTATATATCCCGAAGTAACGATTCCCGAAGGCGCTTATTACGTGCCGCTGGAAGTAACGAAAAACGGGGAGACAACCGTTGTGCCTTACCGGAATGTCAGAGTAAGACTGGAATCTACTATCGGCATTTACGGCACGGGATTGCTGGACGCGATTCCTGATGATTCGATAAAAGCCGAGTATGCGAAACAGGAAAGACTTGGCGTAAGCCTGAATTCGGCTTTTTTTGCCAATGGCGAATGGGTGAGGCAATACAGTAACACATTGCAGGGGAATGGCGAGCAGCATCCGTTCCGCTATACGTATGCATTAAGTCGCGGGCCATTACAGGATGCTGCGGGAGCGAATGCGATCTGGAACATTACGAACGTGACCCGTAGTGACCGTCACTATCATTATATGACGAAAGCCTATGCCGAAGTTGCTTCGCAGGATCCGGATGTCCGGGCGCGGTTTTATGAACTTTTCCCAAAACACAATCTGACCGGGAACGTCGGAACGGATATCTATAATTATCTGATAGCTCCGTCTGCGGATGCGCCTGAAATGACAGACGAACAGTATGTCGATTTTATGGTGTGGCACCGCGGGCTGGCTGTTCCTGCTGCTCGTGATCTGGATGATGAAGAAGTTCGGACGGGACGGAAATTGTTTCGTGAAATAGGTTGCGCGACTTGTCACCGTCCGTCGTGGACTACGGGAGATGATAATTTTACGGATCCTGCTTTGTTTTTCAGGAATGGCGACATTCGCTTGCCTCAGTATCCGAATCAAAAGATATGGCCATATACCGATATGGTGCAGCACAGGCTTTCCATGAAGAATGATATTCGCACGGGCTGGTGCCGTACGACTCCCTTGTGGGGGCGTGGGCTGAGCATGAAATGTACGGGCGCTGCCGACCGGCTGCACGATTGTCGCGCGCGTACCGTCATTGAGTCGATTATGTGGCATGGCGATACGAATAGCGACGCCCGTCAATCGGTAGAAAAATTCCGTAATCTGAGTAAGGCGGAACGTAATGCGATAGTGGAATTTATTGAAGCTATATAGGAACAAGATGGAAATAATATAAGTGCCAGACAAGTCATATACTTCATGCGGCACAGTTTTGTGAGATGCTTCGCCCCCGGGGACAATCCGCTTATAGCTTAAAAAGCAATCCGTCGAGCGGCCTGGAAAGCAACCCGTCGACAGACTGGAAAGCAACCCGTCGACAGTACTGGAAAGCGATCCGTCGATAGCTTGGAAAGCGATCCGTCGACAGCCTGGAAAGCAACCCGCTTCCGGGAGCAGTTTCCGTCAGCATTGCGGACGGAAGGAATCTGACCGGATTGTAACCGGAACTGCAATTTATACTTCATGCGATATGGTTTCGTGTGTTTGTGTATTGTGTATTGCGTAGGGGCATGGCACGCCATGCCCCTACGCAATTACGGAACAACCATAATCTCACAATTTCAGGCCGCACGAAGTATAATTTCTTTTTCTGTTGTGGGAGCCGGTAATACGATGTATTCATCGGTTCCCTTTTTTTAATTCTTATGATTATGGAATGATATGAAGTTGTTAAAACGTATTTCTTTTTTTCTTTTGGGGGTTATGCTTGCAGTGCTTGTTCTTGCTACCGTATTCGGGAAATTGTATGGGGCGGATTTTGTTGCGGAATATGTTTATGGGTCTGTGCCGTTTCTTGCCCTTTGGATTGCGTTTGCGGCATCGGTTCTTGTTTATTTGCTAAAGCGGAAAATTTGGAAAAAACCGGCGGCGGCAGCATTGCATTTTTCTTTTTTGCTGATTCTGGCCGGCGCTTTGATTACATGGTTTTTCGGCGAACAGGGTACGCTTCATATCCGTAAGGATAAGGAAACGGCTTGTTTTGTTGATCATGACGGGACGTCGAAAGAGATGCCTTTTACCGTTAAGTTGAATAGTTTTCACATTGTTTATTATGCAGGGACACGCGCGCCGATGGACTTTGTAAGTTCAATAACGATATCCGATGCGGAAAAAGGCAAAATCACGGAAGAGGTTGCTATGAACAGGATTCTTTCGTATGGCGGATATCGTTTTTATCAGTCGGGTTATGACGAAGATGAAAACGGCGTTACGCTGGCTGTTTCGCATGACCCTTACGGCATAGCTGTTACCTACTTCGGTTACGCGCTTCTCCTTTTGTCGATCGCATCGTTTTTCCTGAATCGTCGTAGCGGGTTTCGCCGGTTGTTGAGGCATCCTTTGCCGGCGTGTAGTGTGTCTGTCTGGCTGTTGTTTTTTTGTGCATCCGATATGCAGGCTGTCGGTAATGAGGCCGTATCTGAGGTTGAAAAACAGGTGCTGTCCGTCGGTATGCCGAAGGCGCTACCCCGTTCGGTTGCGGCGAAGTTCGGCGATCTTTATGTTCTTTATAACGGTAGGATTTGTCCGTTTCAGACGCTTGCAAAAGATTTCACCGTTAAACTTTACGGCAGTTCGTCTTATAAAGGATTGACGCCCGAACAGGTCTTTACCGGCTGGATGTTTTATTATTCGAGCTGGAAGGAACAGCCTGTGATAAAGGTGAAAAACAAGGCGGTGCGACGAATATTGGGAATAAAGGGCCGGTATGCCTCGTTAGATGATTTCTATGGGGATCGCCGCGAATATAAGTTGGAGACGGTTGTCCGTGATGTCAGGAGCGGCGGCGTAGTGGAAGGCCGGCGCGGCGTTGAAGACGCGGATGAGAAATATAATCTTATCGCAATCCTGTATTCGGGCAAGTTATTGAAAATATATCCGCATGAGCGTAACGACGCTTTTCCGGAACATGACGCCGGGCATATAGAATGGTATTCCCAGGGGGATCCGCTGCCGGAAGATATGGGCGAGGATGAATGGCTTTTTGTCAAAAAATCATTTGACTATATTCATGAGATGATTGTAGGGAAGGACTATGACGGGGTTTCCGATACGCTTGATAAAATAAAGATTTACCAGCGGAAAAAAGCGGGCGATGTTCTTCCGCCGGACAGTCGGTTTAAGGCTGAAAAAATATATAATGCGCTGAATTATACGAAACATTTGGCGATGTTCTGCTTATTTGCCGGCGTCGTATCGTTTTTACTGTACTGTAACCGGCTAGTTAACGGGAGGAAGGTGAGCGTCAGAATCCGGCAGACGCTCGGCGCGCTGGAGGCGCTTGTCTTTTTATACCTTACCACTGCAATCGGTTTGCGCTGGTACGTGAGCGCTCATGCGCCGCTGTCGAACGGGTTTGAGACGATGCAGTTCATGGCGTGGTGTGCGGTTCTGCTGTCGTTTTTGCTGCGGAGGCGGTTTTTCATGTCGCTTCCGTTCGGGTTCCTGCTGTGCGGGCTGACGTTGCTGGTCGCCATGCTGGGCGAATCCGATCCGCGTATTACGCAACTGATGCCGGTACTGTCTTCACCCTTACTGAGCCTGCATGTTGTCGTTATAATGATTTCCTATTCGCTGTTTGCATTTATGATGCTCAACGGAGTGACGGCCGTCGTCCTGTCGTTTGCGCGGGAAGGAAATCCGGTGCAGGTTGAACGGCTGTATGTCGTAAGCCGGATTATCCTGTATCCGGCTGTGTTTTGCCTGGCAACCGGTATTTTTGTCGGCGCCGTATGGGCCAATATCTCGTGGGGACGTTATTGGGGCTGGGATCCCAAGGAAGTGTGGGCGCTTATCATCATGTTACTGTATTCGCTGGCATTGCATACGGATTCTTTGCCGTTATTTCGCCGGCCGATGTTTTTTCATGTGTTTTCGATAATCGCATTTTTAAGCGTCCCGATTACTTATTTCGGGGTGAATCTCATACTTGGCGGAATGCACAGTTATGCGTAAATAGAGGGTTTTTCACACGTTTGCGGGGATTGCTTCCGGGCGTTATACCTATTTCGCGGGATAGTCCGGCTGGAAAATCTTCATAAAATCCCCATAAGGAGGTATTGTATATTACAAATTTTTAACCGACCTTTGTGCTCGAAAAAATATATAATTAAAAGATTGAAATTATGAAAATAGAAAGAATTGTATCGCGAGAGATTCTTGATTCCCGTGGAAATCCTACGGTTGAAGTAGATGTACTGTTAGAATGTGGGGTTATCGGACGAGCCTCCGTCCCGTCGGGAGCTTCTACGGGCGAAAACGAAGCGCTGGAGTTGCGCGACGGTGATAAGTCCCGTTACCTGGGCAAGGGAACGCTGAAGGCGGTTGCTAACGTAAACAACGTAATCGCTCCGGCTATCGTCGGCATGTCGGCGCTCGAACAGCGCGCTATCGACAGGAAAATGCTGGCGCTGGACGGCACTCCGACGAAGTCGAACCTCGGTGCAAACGCTATCCTGGGCGTTTCGCTGGCCGTAGCGAAGGCTGCAGCCAACTATCTGGATATACCTTTGTACCGGTATATCGGCGGGACAAATACATATACCTTGCCGGTTCCGATGATGAATATCATCAACGGCGGTTCTCACTCCGATGCTCCGATTGCGTTTCAGGAATTTATGATTCGCCCGGTCGGCGCTCCTTCGTTCAGGGAGGGGTTGCGTTGCGGAGCCGAAGTGTTCCATGCTTTGAAGAAAGTGCTTCACGACCGCGGCCTTAGCACGGCTGTAGGTGATGAAGGCGGCTTCGCTCCGACGCTGAACGGAACGGAGGATGCTTTGGAATCAATCATTAAAGCGATCGGGATTGCGGGATATAAGCCAGGCGTTGATGTGATGATCGGCCTTGACTGCGCTTCTTCCGAATTTTACAGCGACGGCATCTACGACTATTCCAAATTCGAAGGTGTAGGCGGTGCGAAGCGTACTTCCGCACAGCAAGCTGATTACCTGGCCAAACTGGTATCGAAATATCCTATTGATTCGATCGAAGACGGTATGAGCGAGAACGATTGGGACGGATGGAAGCTGTTGACCGACAAACTCGGGGACAAATGCCAGCTCGTCGGCGACGACTTGTTTGTGACGAACGTGGAGTTTCTGAAAAAAGGTATCGAACTGGGTTGCGCCAACTCAATCCTGATTAAAGTGAACCAGATTGGTTCGCTGAGCGAAACGCTTGATGCGATTGAAATGGCTCACCGTCACGGGTATACTTCGGTGACGAGTCACCGTTCAGGCGAAACGGAAGATGCTACAATCGCCGACATCGCCGTAGCGACAAACAGCGGGCAGATAAAGACGGGTTCGCTGAGCCGTAGCGACCGCATGGCTAAGTATAACCAGTTGTTGCGCATCGAAGAGGAATTGGGCGATTTGGCTGTATATGGTTATAAAAGGGTTAAATAATTTTTAATGAGTGAATGATTTGGTTATTGGGGCGGCGACTTTGCGAAAAGTCGTCGTTCTTTTTTTTCGGGGATGGTTTGTATTTTTCAAATGTTAAGATATTCTCACGCAGTTTTATGCAATTTCCATGTAGTTTTACATCATTACTACGTAGTATTATGCCATTACTACGTAGTTTTATGACATTTTATGATTCCCATAGCTGCTCAAACCGAATTGATTTACGAAAAAACCGGTCTATACCGCACACGGTATAAAACCTATGGCATCGCAGAGCGGCTTTCTTTCTTCCGGGAGCAGAAGCGTTTGCATTGCAGGCTGATGTCGTAGCCGAGCAATGTGCCGAGGATAAAGTCTTCTTCCGGCGTCAGGCGGTTTAGCGGCCGGTCGGCAAACATGCGGATGATCTCCAGACATTCGGGATGTCCGAAATAAAGGTTGATATTGTTTCTTCCCGCCTTCTGGACCAGATAGGCTATTTTCCGGCTCTCCAGTTTTCGGAAAGCCTGCTCGGAATACTGCTTGTTGAGCGTGTAAAGGACAAGGCTCCTTATGCCTTTCCTGTATTCATAGATATGATTGTACAGGATTTTTATCTCGGCAGGAAGGATGCTTTCTGTTTGTATCATAAACGCAAAAGAGAAAAAAAAGAGGTACACAATCGCGTGCACCTCTCCCGGAAAACATTATATAACTAAAGATTTAATCCAACGACTAATACGTTCGTCGGTTTTGTCTGCTTCGTTGGTCTCGTCCAGCGCCAGGCCTACGAACTTCCCGTTTGCAACGGCAGCGGAATCGTCAAAAGAATAGTCCGACGCTTCGACCTGGCCGGTAAATACGGCGCCCGACGCCTCAATTTCCTTGTAAATAAGCCCCATGGCATCGCAAAAAGTGTCCGAATAGGAATACGAATCGCCCGTACCGAAGAAAGATACCGTCTTCCCGTTCAGGTTTGATTTCTTTAATACTTCGACGCCGTCGTACCAGTCGTCCTGTAATTCCCCGCTACCCCAGGTAGAACTGCCGAGTAGCAGTGCGTCGTATCTGGAGATAATTTCCGGCGTAATATTTGCAACCTCATAAATATGTTCCTTAGAGATGCTCAGTTGTGCGGCGATTTTTCCCGCGACGTCTTCCGTCATGCCGGTAGTTGACCCGAAGATGATAGCTGTTTTGTCCATTTTGGTATTATCTTTTATTTAAAATTATGTCCGCAAAAGTAGTCCATCCGGCTGTATCAAAAAATCCCTATTATTAGCGGTTTTTGAACGGTTACTACCTATTTCAGGCGATAGATGAAGGTTAAAAATGTAGCATATTTTCTAAAAAAAACCTGCAACCGTATATACAACGAAGGAAGCGAGCCATGCAAGCGCCGTGTTATATACGGCGGCGAACAACATCCACTTCTTATTTCCCGCCTCATTACCGATCGCAGCCAGCGCTGCAATGCACGGCACATAAATCAGTACGAATATCATAAAAGCCAGTGCCGACTGCGGCGTGAAGTCCCCCGATGCCAGCAGCGTTTCGGACAGGGTCGCCTCATCCTCGTCGTTGTACAGCACGCCTAACGTGCTTACGACGATTTCCTTGGCCGCCAATCCCGACAGGATCGCGACGCTCGCTTTCCAGTCAAGCCCCAGAGGCCTCATCACAGGCTCAACAAACTTGCCGAGGCGTCCCAGGTACGATTGCTCATACTGCTGCGCATCCTCCTTCGCCGCTTCGCCGTCCGGCGGTGCAGCATCGCCCGTCACCGTCGCCCTTAAGTCCGCCTGTCCGTCGCCGGGCAGTGCGCGCCATTCCGTTCGAGCCATTTCGCCCGTCGCGTCATTCGTGTTTTGCGGGTAATAACTCAGGAACCATACCACTATGGAAGCAATAAGAATGACGCCTCCCATTTTCCGGATATACTGCTCGCTCTTGTCCCACATGTGTTTCAGCGCAGCCTTCGCCGTAGGCATGCGATACGGAGGCAGCTCCATGACGAACGGCGTTTCGTCGACTTTTAAATATGTCTTGCGGAAAGCTTTCGCCGTCAGGACGGCAATCAGGATACCCGATAAATACAAAGACATCAGCACCGTTCCAGCGTGATCGGGGAAAAACGTTCCCGCGAGCAGCAGGAATACAGGTATGCGTGCGCTGCACGACATGAACGGATTGATGAGTATCGTTATCAGGCGGCTACTGTGGCTCTCAATCGTCCGCGTTGCCATGATAGCCGGCACGTTGCATCCGAATCCCATGATAAGCGGAATGAACGATTTGCCGTGCAGACCCATTTTATGCATAATTTTGTCCATGATAAATGCAGCGCGCGCCATATAGCCGGAATCTTCCATAAATGAAATGAAGAGGAAAAGGATCAGAATATTCGGGAGAAACACAATGACGCTTCCCACTCCTCCGATAATGCCGTTTGTCAGGAGGTCTTCCAGCGAACCGCCGGGCATGACGGCCGAGATCAGGTTTTCCAACTTCTCGACAGCATTTTCTATCCAATCCTGCGGATAAGCTCCCAGATAGAACGTAGCCATAAACATGACCCACATCAGCAGGATAAAAATAGGAAATCCCAGCCATCTGTTCGTTACAAGACTGTCGATGCGGCGTGTTTTTTTATTGGCGTCAACCGTTCCCGCCACATAAGTTTCCTGCAGCGCTCCTGCAATAAACCCGTATTTGGCGTCGGAGATGAGCGTTTCCACATCGTCGTTCGTCTGGCTTTTAATCCTTTCGGCGGCTTTGCCGGCATACCCTTTCCATTGCTCGCAGTCCTTGCATTTGCTTAATATTCTTTCAACTTCCCGGTCATGTTCCAGCAGTTTTATAGCCCAGTAACGCGCCGGGAACTGTTGCGGCACGTCGTCGCAACGCCGCATCATATCATTGAGGTTCGCTACGGCAGGCTCCGTGGCCGTCCCGTAATTTATGTGGATATGCCTCACTACCTTGCTGCGGTTTTCGAAAATATCAATTACCGTATCAAGTAGCACGTCAAGCCCTTTCCTGCTTTTAGCAACGGTCGGTATCATCGGGACGCCGATCATTCCGCCCAGTTTGCCGCAGTCAAGCCGGGCGCCGCTGGCTTCCAGTTCGTCGTACATGTTTAGCGCCACAACCATGCGCGGGTTAAGGTCGATAAGTTCGGTCGTGAGATACAGGTTTCGTTCGATATTCGACGCCACAACCGCGTTTATGATAACATCGGGCATTTTTTTAAAAATATGATCGCGGACGAACCGTTCCTCCGGAGAATAAGCCGAAAGGGAATACGTGCCGGGAAGGTCCGTTATGTTAAAATGGTACCCTTTATAATTGAAATGTCCCGTTTTGGCGTCGACGGTGACGCCGCTGTAGTTCCCGACATGTTCGCTCCTGCCGGAAAGTGAATTGAACAGGGATGTTTTGCCGCTGTTGGGGTTGCCCACAAGCGCGATGTTTATAATGTTTTTACGGTAAGCAAGTTGTTTATGGGGATGATTCGCACGGAATCTACCGTTCCCTTCCGACAGATTCGCAGGCACGCCGGAACCGTTGCCGGCCGTATCCTTCTGTCCGTGTCGGCGGCATGTGCTACACCCGATTTCACAAACAGCCGTTTCTTCGTTGTGAGTAACGGAATCGTACCCGTACCGGTGTTTCCCATGTCCGTTTACAACGGTGATAAGTTCGTCGGCTTCCGATTCGTGCAATACTTCAACCATTTCCGCTTCGCTGTGCCTTAGTGACACTTCGTATCCCATAATCGAA
Organism: Tannerella sp.; assembly: GCA_031264155.1. GTDB lineage: Bacteria > Bacteroidota > Bacteroidia > Bacteroidales > Tannerellaceae > Tannerella. The sequence continues at coordinate 24,541 of JAISEJ010000213.1, forward strand.
TATTTGACGGGATCTTTGAAGGGAGAATTAAGTATGGATGCGACCTTTTGTCCGCGAACGAATCCCATTTCCATAATTCGTTTGCGGAAGCCTCCGTGTCCGTAAACTTTAACTATTACGGCCGATTCGCCGTTGTGCAGATCTGATAATCTCATTTCAACCGTTTTTTTGACGCCAAAAGTAGTAATTATATTTTATATGGCATATCCCCATTAATAGGGATATGCTATTCATTATTACCTGATAATGGGGATGGCCGGTACGGTTTTATAAAAATAAAATAAGTATATTTGCACTCGATAACAATATCCGTTGAAAGTGGGACGCATGTTCGGCTTTCAACTCCTAACCAATTAATTACGGCTTATGAATAAAATACTTTTTTCAGAGAAAATGAAGCTTGCCGACCTTATTTCGGCAAATCATTACCTTATCCTTATGTTGCCGCGCTTCGGGATTCCTCTCGGTTTCGGGGATAAAAGAGTGATGGAAGTCTGCGCGAAATATAATGTTCCGGCGGATTTTTTCCTGCTTATATGCAACGTTTATTCTTATAATTCCTATATTCCGGATGAAAAAGATGTTGTTGCGACGGATATGCGTCTGCTGATACCTTATCTCATGGCTTCGCATAAATATTACCTGAATGAACGGCTGCCTCATATAGAGCAGCATCTCAACCGTATTGCCGATGATGTCGACGGGAAATACGGGAGTGTTCTGAAGCGTTTTTTTGCAGGATACAAGAACGAGGTTTCCGAGCATTTCATGTACGAGGAGGAGACTGTTTTTCCTTATATAGAAGCGCTGGCCTCCGGCCGGCCGGCGCAAGGAAGGTATCGCATACGTGATTTCGAGGAGGCGCATAACGATATCGAAGATAAGCTAAACGACCTGATGCAGATAATATTCAAGTATCTGCCCGGGAATGTTTCGCAGAGAGACTCTATCAGCGTCGTATTTGATATTTTCGAGTTATCTTCCGACCTTAATAAACATTCCCTGATCGAAGAAAAAGTGCTTGTCCCGTATGTGAAACTAATCGAAAAGAAGATTATATGAACAGCAGGAAAAGAATCTTGATTGTTGAACCGTCATATATCATTACCGAAGGATTAGTAAAAATACTCGGGGAATCGACCTCGCTGGACGTGCTGTCGCCGCTGCATGATATTGAATGTCTTAACGGCCGGCTGGCCACGGGAAAACCGGATGTGCTGCTGTTGAATCCCACCCTGTTGCCGTGTTCGGGGCGTAACGCCCTGAAAGGGATCATGCAGGAATACCCGCAAATGACAGCCGTGGCGCTGGTCTACCAGTATATGGAGCAGTCCGCCCTTCGGATATTCAACGGAATTGTTGATATACGGGAGGAGAAGGAGCATATAAGCGAAATTATCATGGAATGTTGCCTGCTGTCAAATGTAAACGATTCATCGCCGGACGACAACAGCTACGAACTGACAAAGCGCGAAACGGACGTCCTCGTCCTGATAGCAAAAGGGTTAATGAATAAAGAGATTGCGGAAAAGCTGAACATCTCCATCCATACGGTCATCTCGCACCGCAAAAATATCACCCGCAAAACAAACATAAAATCCGTTGCCGGCCTTGCAATGTATGCCCTGATGAATAATCTGATAGAAGAAGGAGCGCTTTGATCCTCTTTCTATTGATATGGATACCCGGCTGGCAACAAATAGCCGATTCGTAATGATATCTATCATTTCTTATCCCGAACTCAGGTTAATAAAAAAAAGTCCCGGCCTTCACAGACTTGGACTTTTTTGGTTGACAAAACGGGTGCGTTTTTTAAGTCTTTAAGCCTACTGCATAACAACCGTTTTCCGATGAAAGGCGCCGCCGTCGGTAACGATTTAGATGCTCAGCGTGACGGTGAGTTCATCCATGGGGTTGTACCCTGTGTTGGTTACCGTGACGCTGAGCGCTGTTGGCGCATTGCCGTAGCCGTAGTTTGCACTCTGCCACCATACTCTCCTCACTTGAATATTGCGGAAACGGTATGGAGAAAGATAAAAACTAAAGTCTTGCATTGAATGTGCATAGATTTAAATAGATAACTTGTAACTCATGTTACGCAATTGCCCGGCATATCCCCGGACCGGTTACGCATTGCGTAGCAGGCTGGGAGCGTATCCGCTTCCGGTATTATACTTCACACGGTATGACTTTGTGCTTATTAACTCACGATGCATGGGCGCCTGCGCCCACGATGTATGGGCGCCTGCGCCCACGATGTATGGGGGAACGGCTTCAACAACAGGGTCAGACTGATGCAAGCCTGAGCCTGTCCGGAGTATGCCGGTAATACACAAATCCTTGCCACGTGAAGTATAGAATCGGATACGATTCCGGGACGGGGGCGTATCGCGCAGTTCTGTAATCAGGCAATTGCGTAACATGAGCTTGTAAATTAAAATAGGACACTACCAAAAAAAGAATAAACCAAGCAAATCTGTTCTTGAATAATCGAAATAAACTTTGTACTTTTGTATAAAATTTTCCTCATGTTGTTTTTATGAAATCGTTTACTGTAGAATGTGTATTATTGAGTTGTCTTCTCTTGTCGGCCTGCTCTATTTCGGAGGAGGTATGTGATGATCGTAGTGGTGGGAACCTGTTCACCCGTCCCCACCCCATCGCCAGCCCGAAGAACGAAGACGAGTATTTCTTCAACTACCGCCTGACCAGCTTTGCCCCCGCGACCGAACCGCTTATCAAGGAAACATTCGGCGACGCCCCGACCTTCGACGAAGCCGGCTTCTG
>JAISEJ010000024.1 GCA_031264155.1 Tannerella sp.
GCTGTACCCGGCAGACAGAAGCTAATTGCGGATATGCAAGACATATTTCCTTTGCATACTGGGGTGTATTAACACAGGCAACTGTATCTTCAATACAATCCAAATAATGTGTTGAGGGAGTATTATTTCCATAACCGACAGGATTAACAGGCTGTCCCTCCGTATAAAATTCCAGTATCTTTTCCTCGCCGTCAACATATACATAACTTCTGATACAACCTTTGAATATAATAAACTGTTCGTTTGCCGGTTCTCCTTCTTTCAGAAGTACCGTACCTTTTTTATAGCTTTTTACAACAATGATTTCTTCAAGTATTTTTTCCAGTTCTTTACTCAAAGACATTTGACTTGATATAATCTTTATAAGCTCATTTTCCATTTTCAAAGAATCCGATCATTAATTTTGCCGCAAAGGTAAGCAAAAAATTCATCACGAAATGAAACGTACGGCTATCTGTGAAAATCCTTAAAATCAGTATCACCTGCATGCCGGTAAAGTTTCAGCGTAACAGCTTCCGGTTTTCCATGTCCTGTAGTACGCTCATTTGCCGGATGACGATTTTATTTAGCTTAACTGCTCATGCTGGGCAAGTTCTTCGTGAATTAGTATGAAAAATAATTATCAAAAATCTATCCTAATCCCGATACCGTTAGGGACAGGATACAGCGAATAATTTACCTTTTTCCCGTTATCATCATTCAATAACTGGTTAAAACTGCCACCGACTGATTTTCCGATAGCATAACCCATCAAAGCACCGGCAAATGCTTCCGATAGCCAGTGTGAAAACAGTGAAACGCCCAAACCGGTTACTCCGGCATAAATAAAAGCCTCTCTTTTTACCTATACTTCATCAGGATATAATTCGGCTAAGGTTGTTGTCGTGGTGGCTGTAATTATATGCTCTTCGGTCATAGCTATATGAGCTTAGAATCCAAAAAATGAACTCTCCGCTGTTTTATGGCCTGTTCAGGCATCAGAATCTTTCGAAAGTATATATTGCTCTTGAGTATCTTTGAGAGTTCCCTTCAAGGAATTCAGTTGCTCTTTTACCCTGGGCAGCGAACTCAAAACGACATCAGATTCTATTTCTTTTTCAAGTAGCTTACAATACAACAGCTTCTTTTCCAAATCATCCGTTTACTGTATGAATATTTTTTTAGAATAGGAATCGATTTTCATGAAATATACACCTGTCGACAAATCCGAAACATCGACTTTCATCCTTGTATTGTTAATAACAACCGATTTTCTCCGATTACCGGAAGCGTCAAAAAAGAATGTCGTCCGACCGACAAGTTCTTCGGGAACCGTCAAGCTGAAGTACGATACCGCCGGATTCGGATATACTTTGATGTCATCTTCCTTGACGGCGCTTTCCGTCTTTTTCGTGCTCGAATAGGTATAAACACAGTACGCGCTCATTGATCCGCCGGCCCTTTCGTCATAATACTCACAACGAACCATGTCTCCGTCTTCATCATATATGCATACGATCTTTCCGTCATACGCCCAATCGTCGCCGGAAGCTACATGCGACGTACAGACAACCTCACCTGCGCTTTCGTTACAGGAATAAGCATATTTTCCTGCACTCTTCCATGATTCGCCATCATTCCATACCTGCATGATTTCTTCATTCAGTTTACCTTTTTCATCATACGAATAAAGTATACGGGTTGCAGGAACATCCCATGATTCGGTATCTTTATTACGATACATTTTCATATATTCCATCACACGATCACTTTCGTCATAGCCCCAAATTCCTTTTACGGAAGGCTTCTCCGCCCAGTCTTCAGTATTTTTATTCCATCGATAACTGAGTGAATAACTCTTTAGCCCTTTACTATCATAGTAATTTTCCGTTTTCGACGGATTTTCACGGGAGTTCGCTGCAATAGCGCCTGAAACGACAAACATAACGTTTTCTCCATAAGAATAATCATATTCCGAAACATCTGTCCACACACCATCTTTCACATTCCAGCGCTGGTTTTGTTCGGATATTTTCCGTCCGTTTTCCCCATAAACAAAACGCGTCCTGTCAAGTTGCACCCCATCCGGGCGATAAAATGTCATATCGGAAAGTTTTTTTGGCGAAACACCTTTGCTAAGCCTGATATTTGCCGGCTCCATATTCAATGGATTACGCCTGCTCTGAGCCTGGGCACAAACTGCAACCATCATCATTACAACAGATAAAAAACCAATTTTACGTCTCATAACACAATTATTTTTAAGCATTTGTTTCTAATATCTACTTGTTATTTCCCTGTATAGAGAGGCAAATATACATGAAATAATTCAATTGTACACAGACGGATAAAAAATTTCTTCTAAAAGTTTATAGAAGAATCAATTTATAGCCGATAGATGTAAACAGATAATTTTCCTTCGTTTTTTGCAAACCGATAAGTCTTCTCGACCGGTTTTGAAGCCAGTAATAAATACATGACAACAAACATATTAAAGCAAACCTGTAAATCTAAAAAAATTAAACGCAAACCTTTTTTTGCCATTTATAGACCGTTTATATAATTTATTATGTACATTTGCACTGCTTTTATAGAAAAGAATGATGATCCGGGAAAAGAAGAAGAAAAGGATAAAAAACTACGCAAATCGTTTTTCAGCTATTTTGTCCGTAGCCTTAATCGTTAATCTGGGTTTGTATTGGCTTCCGGATACCGTCTTCGGCTTACAGATAAAAAAGGTTGATTTACTTTCGGATATACGCGTATTGCCCGAAGACGACAAGGATGACGTTTTTGCATTTTTCACAGATGATGATGAGGAAGAATATCTTTCCGATGATATGTCCGAAGAGATTGCAACGGATACAAATCCGGCGGCTGGTCTAACTGACTCCATCATCCAGCCTCCTGTTCCCGTTCCGCCGGATTATCCGGCGACAAATGCCGAGCCGGATTCTCACGATACAGGAAAGACGCAAAATACGCCCCCGAAAACATCCGGTGATGATGATAGAAATAATACCGATTACCTTTCCGACACGAATATAGAAGACTTTTCCGCCGGCCACATCGGACTTCGGCGCTTTTTTGCGGCGCTTAACAATGTAAATAATTTAGGACGTCCCGTTCGCATTGCGTTTTTGGGAGATTCCTTTATTGAAGGCGACATTATGGTTGCGGATTTCCGCGCACAAATGCAGGAGCATTTCGGCGGACGCGGAGTCGGATTCATTCCCGTCACATCAAATGTTGCACAATATCGTCCAACGATCAAACAAAGCGCCGACGGCTGGAAAACTTATTCGATCATAAAAAATAAAAACAGGAAATACGTTCTGTCCGGCCTGTTGTTCGAGCCGGAATCCGACAATGCGTTTATACGCTTTCAGACGGTTGACATGTACCCCGGACTGGAAGAGGTTTCATCCATCAAATTCATTTATTCGAATAACGAAAATACCGGCCTGCTTCTGAAAAGCAATATGGACACATCGTACTGCGAACTGCCGTCGACGGAAACGGTAATGCAATACGAAATAAACGGGAAATTCTCAAAAGGAACCATGCAGTTCAAGGACGCCGCCGGGTTGAGCGCCATAGGCGTTGCTTTCGAAGATAACCAAGGCGTTGTTGTCGACAATTTTTCCCTTCGGGGTAATTCCGGCATCATCATGGCGGAACTTGACGGCAAAAGTTGTCGCGAACTGCAACAAATAAGGCCATACGACCTTCTCGTTCTGCAGTACGGGCTGAACGTCGCCAGCGATTCGGTACGCGAATACGGCTGGTATCGCAACCACATGGTTTCGGTGATCGAACATATACAAGATTGCTTTCCGGGTGCCGACATCCTGATACTCGGTGTATCCGATCGCAGCCATAAAAGCGGTGGCTCATACACTACAATGCCTGCGGTATTATCTCTTTTACGCGCGCAACGCCAGACGGCCCAGAGAGCCGAAGTAACGTTCTGGAACATATTCGCGGCAATGGGAGGCCGGAACAGCATGGTCAAATACGTGGATTCGAACTGGGCAAGCAAAGACTATACGCATCTTAACTTCCGGGGAGGACGTGAGATTGCCAAATCCTTATTTGAGGCGATAATAACAGAAAAAAACAAGTATGATGATGATGAAAGACTTGTGGAAAAATAAAATCAGGAATTTAACAATTGCTTTGGGAAGCCTTATTTTCATCTTCTTCATCGTGAGTACCGGGAAAATAAGGGCTGTAAAAAGCACGGGAACGTCCCCGTTTCCTTATGCGAATGAGACAACGAAACTGTCTCCGTTAACGGATAGCGCCTATTGCTCATTGTCGTTCATAAACGATTCGCTGTGCGTCGTCAACGACCCTGCAAAATCGCTGCAATCGTTCATCAACGGGCTGAAAGAGCTGAGGGCCGGCAAAGATACGGTCATCAACATCATACATCTTGGAGACTCGCATATCCAGGCCGGTTTCCTGAGCGGACAAACAATGCGTATGCTGCAGGCATCGTTCGGCAATGCGGGACGCGGGTGGATAGCGCCGTTCAAATTATCGAAAGCCAACGAACCAAACGATTATTTCATATCGTCCAATATACGGGAATGGACTGTTGGGCGTTGCATACAGTCATCGCCAAAATGTCCATGGGGCATCGGCGGCATAGGAATCCAGACGAATGCCCCGAAAATAGATTTCAATCTGATAATAGCGCCCAACAACGGCACGGGATACAGTTTTAACAAAGTATTGCTATACCGCGATCGGAATGCGATGCCAATGACACCCACGCCGCATTATTCCGACTCCGTATTCGCTTTATCATGGGGCAAACAGCTTTACGAAGATATTGCCGTCGATACTTTCATGACGAATAACCTGTTAGACACCTTTAAACTCACCGGCGCCGGCCTCGACAAAGACATCGTTAAAGCTAACGATTCACACAATAATTTATATTACGGCTTCATGCTGATGAATAGTCTGCCGGGCATATTATACCACTCGATCGGCGTAAACGGGGCCAGATTTATTGATTATACGAACCGCAACTACGTGCACCAGTTAGCGCTGCTCAAGCCGTCGCTTCTTATCGTTTCGCTGGGCACAAACGAATCGTTCGGACGTCAGTTCAACAAGAACGAATTCACTTCGCAGGTCGACGCCTTTATCCGGTTAGTAAAAGAAGAATTGCCCGAAACGGCTTTGCTGATAACAACGCCGGCAGAATCTTACAAACGCACCTACAAAAACAAAAAAAGATATTACATCCGTAATGACAATATCGCCAAAGTTGCGGACGCCCTGGCCGCCTATACGCGGGAAAAGGGAATCGCATGTTGGGACTTGTTTTCGATAACGGGCGGCAACAACTCGTGCAAAAACTGGTTCGAAGCCGGACTGTTCGGACGCGACCGCATACATTTCTCAAGCAAAGGATACGGCGAACAAGGCGTCTTACTCTACAAAGCGCTCGTCCGTTCATGCATAGACAACGAAACGGAGGAGGATATAATAATAGCGAATACGGGAAATCTATCCGCCGAAGATCATATCATCTCCGTTTTCGCCGATTCGGACTCGGATTCGGAGGAAAATGAAGAACTCCCGGACAGGAAAGTGAAAAATACGTCAGTGACCGAAGAAGAACCGGCAGCGAAGGAGGTGCAAGATGTGGAATGATATCGAAAAATATTTTAATGAGTTGTCATTCCAGAAATTACTTGATTCATTCAAATATCAGCCCGAATCCCCGATGTTATTCAGTACGGGGCTGTTCCTGTTTCTGTTTATCGGATTCTATATCATTTACAATTCGTTACGCAACCAGTCAAAAATACGAATCATCTACGTGATTCTCTTTTCGATCTATTTTTATTACAAAACAAGCGGATTGTGGTTTATTCTTCTGATTTTTACGGCGACTTCCGATTTCTTCATCGGTCATATAATCCCCAAAACACGAAGCCGGATCAGGAAGAAGCTATGGATAACGCTAAGCGTCTGCATCAATCTCGGCATGTTGACCTATTTCAAATACACAAACTTCCTGTACGAGCTTATGGTAGGTTTCTGGCACACAATCGGCGGGATTATGAACGAGCCGATACTGGAAGAAATGACGTACAAGCCGCTTGACATCTTCCTCCCCGTCGGAATCTCGTTCTTCACATTCCAGTCCCTGAGTTATACAATCGATATCTACCGCGACCAGATAAAACCTGTCACGAAATGGGCGGACTATCTCTTTTACGTATCGTTCTTTCCCGGATTGGTGGCAGGGCCGATTGTCAGGGCAAAGGATTTCATTCCGCAGATATACAAAAAGCCGATACTCCCCTACAATCAAATGGGAGAAGCGTTATACCTGATCATTTGCGGATTGTTTAAAAAATGCATCATATCAGACTATATAAGCGTGAATTTTGTTGACCGCATTTTCGACGCCCCGGCTCTTTATACGGGAGTTGAAAACCTGATAGGCGTGTACGGTTATGCCCTCCAGATATACTGCGACTTTTCCGGCTATTCCGATATGGCAATAGGCATCGCCCTGCTATTAGGCTTCCGCTTCAACATCAATTTCAACTCGCCATACCAGTCCGCCTCCATTACGGAGTTCTGGAGAAGATGGCATATCTCCCTTTCGAGCTGGCTGCGCGATTATCTTTACATACCGTTAGGAGGCAATCGCAACGGCAAAATATGTACTTATGTAAACCTCATCATCACCATGCTGCTGGGAGGATTATGGCACGGAGCGGCATTGCGGTTCATCCTGTGGGGTGCTATCCACGGAATAGCGCTGGCCATACATAAACTGTTCATGAGCCTGTTCCGCCTGAAAGCCAACGGCGCGGACATGCCGCTATGGAGACGCATAACCGGCACGGTTTTCACATTCCATATCGTCTGTTTTGCCTGGATATTTTTTCGCGCCGACACGATGGAGAAAGCCGGGGAAATGCTGACGCAGATTTTCACGCAGTTCGAGCCCGGCGTGTTTCTGCAATTTGTGTCCGGATACCGCCTGATATTCATCCTGATGGTAACAGGATATATCACTCATTTCATGCCTAAAAAAACAGACCTGGCAATCCGGCAAAAGATAACCGATATGCCGCTATGGGCAAAGGCCGTGCTGCTATGTATCGCCATATTTGCAGTCATCCAGATGAAAAGCGCGGAGATCGTTCCGTTCATTTATTTTCAGTTTTAAATTTGTACAGGATACTACCCGTTTTGATAAAAAAGTTTATCATTATAAAGCGCGAAAACAGGAAGTTTCTATATTTGCCGGACAAATACATTATTATTTAATGGTGTACTCATCATTTACACAAGAATCCAAATCGCCTGTATCTACGGAAGTCAGGGAATATGTATTAGATAACGGACTGACCGTATGGTTAAACGAAGACCATAATCAGCCCAAAGTATTCGGCGCAATCGTTGTAAATGCCGGATCGAGGGATTGTCCCAACACAGGAATCGCCCATTATTTCGAACATATCATGTTTAAGGGAACGGAGCGTATCGGTACGGTTGATTATACGGCGGAAAAAGTGTTCCTGGATCAGATAGCCGATAAATACGACCTGTTATCTGCCGCCAAAAACGAGACGCGACGCTTCGAAATACAGCAGGAGATAAGCGAACTGAGCATTCTGGCGGCAGATTATGTGATACCTAACGAATTTGACAAGCTGATAAGCAGATACGGCGGCACAAACCTCAACGCCGGAACTTCCTACGATTATACGATCTATCACAACACGTTCTCGCCCCAGTATATCGAGCACTGGGCGGAGATAAACAGCGAAAGGCTGATTCGCCCCGTATTCCGCATGTTTCAGTCCGAACTGGAAACGGTCTACGAAGAAAAGAACAGGCGCGACGACATGATGTTTAACCAGGCGATGGAAAAAGCGTTCGAGCTGTATTTCTCTCCCCATCCGTACGCCTATCCCATTATCGGAAGCGCCGAAAACCTGAAGAACCCGCGCCTTTCGGAGATGCGCAGTTTTTTTGAGAAATACTATGTGGCAAGCAATATGGGACTTCTCCTGAGCGGCGATTTTGATGCGGAAAAGGCTTTACCCGTTATCACCAAAGCCTTTTCGAGAATACCGGAAGGTGAAGAGCCGAAACGGAACGTCGTGACCGTACCGCCTTTTTACGGGCGTGAAAAGTATACCGTCAAGATACCAATCCCGCTGATGAAAGTCATGGCCATGGGTTTTCGCGGCGTGCCGGCCAATCATCCCGACCAGGCAGCGCTAAGCATCGCCATCGCCATACTGAATAACCCGAACGGAACGGGCTACTTAGACCAGCTCATGGTGCAACGCAAACTGATGGGCGCCATGGCGGGAGGCGAAGCGCTGAACGAAGCGGGAATGCTCGGACTTATCATTATCCCAAAATTAGTGACGCAGACCTACAAGAGTGCGGAGCGGCTTGTCTGGCGCGAAATAAACAGGGTTCGCAACGGGGATTTCTCCGAAGAAATGTTCGAAAGCCTGAAGCAGGAACAGTTGCGCCGCCATATAACGGAACTTGAAGACATTGATTCCAGAAGCCGGATTATGATACGCCTTTTCACACAAAGAAAGAAATGGGACGATTATAAAAAGGAACTGCAGCGCATGGGCGCATTAACAAAAGACGATGTTGTCAGCATAGCGAATAAGTATTTAAATAATAACTATATATTCATACGCAAAAAAACGGGTAAGTACATGAAGGAGTATCTTCCCAAGCCCAATTTTGCGCCCATCGTACCGAAGCATTACAACGCCACGTCAAAATATGCCCGCGAACTGGAAAAGCTTCCCGTCCGGGAAGTTGAAATACGGTATCTTGATTTCGAGCGCGACGCACAAACCGTCCCGCTTGCGCCGAAAGCAACCCTGTACGTGACAGGCAATCCGGTAAACGAGATCTTCACGCTAAAGATTTCCTACGGAATCGGCACGCTCGAGGAACCGCTGATAAAATACCTCGCCAGCTACCTGTCCCTGCTGGGAACGGACAAGCATGCTTTCAACGAATACCGCACACGCCTGCAGGTGCTGGGCAGCCTTATGCACTTCGATTCGGACGACAATCATTTTGTCGTAAGCATAAGCGGATTCGATAAATATTTTGAAGAGACGCTGACGGTCATAAGCGATTTCCTGCATCATGCAAAGGACGACGGCAAAAAGCTGAAAACGGTCGTCGATGACGCCAAAGTCGGAGATAAAGCCTTCTTCAAGTCGAGCAGCGACGTCGCCGAAGCCCTGTTCGAATACGTGCAGTACGGCACGAAATCGCAATACCTGATGAAGCCGTCGCTCAGGGATATAAAACGATTAAAGGGACGCGGCATGATTGACCTCTTTTCCCGAATCCGGAAGGTAAGATGCAATATCCATTACTGCGGCACGGGAGACGCCACATTCATCGCAGAAAAAATACGCCGGCATGTATCGCTGGAAAACATCACGGAAGAAACGAACATTCCGGCTTATCGCGAACCGATAACCTACGACCGTCCGCTGGTGTTCTTCTACGACATGCGCGACGTATCGCAGAACATTGTCTACGGCTTCCAGGTCATATCGCCGTTAGCATCGCAGGAAGACAGGTGCTCCGCACGGCTCTTTTCCGAATATTTCGGAGGCGGCATGTCATCCCTTATATTTCAGGAAATCCGGGAATTTCGCTCCTATGCTTACCAGACGTCGGGAGGCATTCAGCTTCCCCCGTTCTGCCTGGCGGACAAGCCCGCAACATTCGTCACTTACCTGTCGACGCAATGCGACAAGACAATCGACGCGCTGACCGTTCTCGAATCGCTCGTTCACCGCATGCCGGCGCATCCCGAAAAAATAGAACCCATTATTCGCAGCATAATCAATCAGACAAACAGCGAGTATCCTTCATTCCGCGACATATCCGTAAAAATCGCCCGTTACAGGCAGGCTGGCCATGACGACGACCCGACCCGCTTTCTTTTGCAAAAAATAAAAGAAATGAGCATCGACGATGTGGTAAAATTTCATGAGGCATACATAAAAAACAAAACATTCGTTTACGTCATCGTCGGGAACGCCTCAAAGATAAACATGTCCCGGCTATCCTCGTTCGGCGACATCATCCGCGTGAGGAGAAGCGACTTCTACCGGTAATCCGCCCCTACCAGGTACCGGCGTAGGGGCAGACCTGCGTGTCTGCCCTACATGTACCCGGCCCCCACATGTCTCCGGCCCATTTGCCCGTCAGGGCACACCTATCAATAGAAAACCGGTTCAAATCACAACGAAAACCTCGTCGAAGTTTCATTTAATGAATGTCCTGACGGACATTTGGAAATGTTTTATAACCGTTTTCTATTGATATAAAAGTCCTGACGGACTATTCTTATCCAAAACTCAGGTTAACAGATGTTACGCAAGGCATATATATGTGTATTGGAGGTCGACGCCTTCCGGCGTCAACTTGCAGTGCACAAGGAGTACTGCATAACATCAAATCCTAAGTATAAGCATATCATCCGTCCGTCGCCATCCCGCCCGCCGCAAAAAAAAGATTTATGTATTTTTAACGGATTTGCCTGTCCTTCATTAAAAACTTATCTGTAACTTTGACGCTGTATTCTAAAAACATCTGCTGTCTTAATAAAAATGCCATACGTAATTACATACGAAATCGCCGCCCGGCCGCCGCTTTCCGCACAGGAAAGGGTAGACTTTCCCACCTTAATAAATCTTAAAACCATGCGAGGGGAGGGTAGGGGGTATAACCCACTATATTTTAAATATTTGTATCGTTCCCCGACGCTTTCTCCATGCACCGGACGGGAAAGCTGTCTTTCAATCCTTTCTTCCTGCCGCACATCTGAAACTCGCCTGCAAAAGCCGCCGCTCCGGCGCCGTGTCCGGCAATCCGTCCGGAAACATGCTACGCCATACCCGCGCAATTCCCGGCGCGCTTGCCTGACCCCCGATTTTCATGTCGGAGAGGTTATTTATGATGGAAAATCTACCGGTTTTTATGCCGGAGGGGTTATTTATGATGGAAAATTCCCCGGCTTTCTCGCCGAAGGGGTCATTTGCGATGGAAAATACCTCGGCTTTCTTGCCGGAGGGGTTATTTACAATGGAAAATCCACCGGCTTCCGTGCCGGAGGGGTTATTTACGATGGAAAACACCTCGGCTTTCTTGCCGAAGGGGTGATTTGCGATGGAAAATTCCTCGGCTTTTATGCTGGAGGGGTGATTTGCGATAGAAAAGTCCCCGGATTCAATCTTTCATACGAATATTAATTATTAAACCCGTTTCACCATGAAAATTTTAACGATTCATTTCAACTACCTGCGCAACGAAGCGCACTACCAGTTCCTTTTGCTGGTGAAAAAATTATTTGAAAGTCATGTAAGCGTAGCAAACCTTGTCGCCGCGCTATTGTCACAACTTTATGCGCTGATTTT
>JAISEJ010000025.1 GCA_031264155.1 Tannerella sp.
TTTTCTGGGCATTTGCCATATTACTTGTATTGCTGATTGATAATTTTGCATCAAAAATAAAGTATATAAAACACCTTATTTTTTGCCTCCTGATTTTAGCGCTTGCGGTTTATAATATCAAACACATACTTGATATTATAAACTTTGGAATCACTTATTACCCGGTGTTGTGATACATAATTATTGTTTGTGACTTATCGGGCCGGCTAATTAAAATTGCGGGATTGCGGTTTACTTCCACCGGAAGTTCCAAATTACCGCCAATATTCATACATCGACTGTGACTGCGTCTTTGTAGCCGACAAGGGCTGCATAGTAAGAATAGACGGTGTCATACATTTCCGGGGCATGTATGACATAAACTTTCCGGGCCTCGCTTATCATATAGAAATCAAGGAAAGTTTTGATTGCGACGTCTTTTTCCTTATTAAATGAAATATGCCCGATTTGACCATCCAGCACATGTGCTGGTAATTCTTTTACGCGATTCAGGAAAACACTGCTATCGGAAAAAACGATAACAGGCACGTCTTCATTGTCGTCTATAATTGCCTTTATTCCGGTAAAACACCGCTGGATAAGCTCTTCTTTTTTCCGTTCGGGGACAGCGTTAAACTGGTCGCCCTCGAAATATTCCAACGCATTGACAAACCGTAAGTGAACGGCAATATATTCATTTTTTCTGAAGCCGGTTTCGTTCATTCGTTGTATGATAATATCTTTTGGCTTGAACAGCGAATTATACAAGGTGCCCCATAAAATTTTATAATCCTGTATCCGGTTTGTTTCAAGAATATCATAACCGATATAGCTATATACATGATATTGTTTTACGGATTTATTCAGGCGGGGTATTTTACCGCCGCCGTTATACGGTATTATCCTTGAATTTTTCAGACTATAGCTTAAATCGTCCCTCGTTGAAAGCCAGTTATAATCGTTGACGTCCAGATAATCGCTTAGGTGAAAAGGCGTTTCATATATTATCTTAAAGTCGAATCCGTTTATTTTTGAAATATAATAACAGCCGATAATTGCTTTATATCGGTCGGAAAGTCCGGGATGCCTGATTGCCGGATCTATTATGAAATAAAGGGTATTGCCGGTAACTTCTTTATCTTTCCCGAAAGAATAATATTTAATATAGTATCTGCAACTCCGGCAGTTATACCTCATATCATTCACTCGGGTTTGGAGGTATTTTTTGTAATATTTATTTGCCCTCAGATAACATTTTATTCGCTCAATTATATCCATTCAGTCGAAATAATAGATGTGTTTAACTTACAAAATTGTATTTGTGGCGGCAAATATAATATTTATTTTCTGAATGTCAATATTACTTTTTTAGACATTTTATCATGGCAAACGACGGCAAGAAAAAAAACTCTTGATAGATATAATTAACTCTATACTTTATAATGGAAATGGGGTGTTGTTTTCCAAAGTATGCTATCCTATACAAATTCGAAATTGATGTAAAAGAAAGCGAGATTGAAAGCTTTCAAATGATTAAACAACTTTTTTGAAAAACAGCAAGTTTTACGAAATGCCCTGAGGATACGATGTCTCAACCGACAATTATTCACCTCTATTCCAACGGTATATTTCTTCCCTGTAAGATGGTTTTCGCCCTTGAATGCGCTCACGAAGTTATCTCAGTCATCGGTGGCAATACTTCCGTAGTTTACGCCCAAATCAGACAGTTTTTTCTTCAACGCTTTGGCTGTTTTCAAGTCTCGTTTGCCTCAAGCAAACGCTACGATTTCGCCGCTGTCCCTGTGGCAGGCATAGATGAGCCAAATCTTCCTGCTCTTCTTCCCCACATACACCCAAAACTCATCTACTTCCAAGCAATCATAATACGATTGTTTTGGCCGGATCATATGCCGAGAGTATACCAACACCGACAACACTTTTCTGATGCTGATATTCTCAATCTCAGCGATATTCCTGATACCTGTGCCGCGAACAGGCATCAATAATATCTTTTGTGTCAGGGATGAATGACATCCTTTGTACCTCAATGCATGGTCTCCAATAAACTGTCGCCCACATTTCCGGCACAAATAATTTTGCTTTCCATACGATTTCCAGCCATTCTTTTTTATCTTTATGCTTTGGCAATCGGGGCAATGGATGGTTATTTTTATTTGCATTTACAAAAATACCAATTCATTCCCTGATTGCTATATATTTACACCAGCATACTTTTTACATCACCACCTAAAATTCGAATCCCGTCATACACGGCAGTTATTCGGCCGAGGTGGAGAATGTGCGGAAATATGTATCGGAACGGCTTGACTGAATAGATTAGAAGTTGAATTGTGATTGTGATCCCGATTTGAAAGCAGAGGTAGCCGACCGGAATGACCGGATAAAACTGGAAACGGGGAAAGGGTTGATCCGCATAAAAGGAGTGGATGAACCGGTAGTTGTCCGTATCGCCTATCTGTCGGGGCGGATCATATTCGATCGCCTGATTATGGAATATTCCACCACCATTGCAGCCGATAGAGAGATTTACGTCGTTACGCTAAACGCCTATTCCACACAAAAACGGATATATAAAACGATTGTTCCGTGATTGCAAGTCACTCGCCTGCCGACGTTATCTGCAAAATATTATAGCGTACAACATCCGTCAGGGTTCTTGTGCCTTCGCGTCCGGGGAAATTCAAAAACCGCACGTATGCTTTATCGGAAAGCACTTCCCGGAACGGTTGCCCCACAGGATTATGAATATTATCAATTATCATGAATACCTGTTCGCGGGAGGCCGCCGCAATCTCCGACGCCTCAGGTGATGAAGGGCCGAACAGGACAAGAGGAGTCAGGCCTAATTCTTTTGCTATCGAAGATTGGAAACGATGTACCATTACCGGTTTTCCCGCCATATTTTTCTCCTGTAAGATACGGCGCCCTTCATCGAATGTGCGTTTTATATCCTGAAGATTTTCGCGGGCAATACTTTCCGTCCCCAGTTTTTCCGCAATATTCATAACTGACTGTTCGATTGCCTTATAACTATAATCGGTATTTACAAGCAATAATTTATCCTCCGGAATATCCAATCCCTTCTTCAGCCGTTCCGTCATCACTTCATATCCGGCATAAATGATAATTTCAGCATTCATAATTTTAGGAATATCTCCCGGGCGCAACTCATACTCGGAAGGATGTTCCATCTCAAACGGCGCAAGGACTACAATATCTTTTGCGCCTGCCGCCTCCGCATAAGCTACGGTCCAGCCGGTCGTCGCCACAACAGCGTTCCCGGCAGATATTTTCCCTCCCCGGCACGAAACAAAACAAAGCGCCGGGCAAACCGTCAACAAACAAATCTTTAAAAACAACTTTTTCATTTCCGTCTGATAATAAGAATAACAACAAAAACTACAGAAGCAAGAATGGCGATAGCCGAACTCGCCGGAATATCAAAAATCAACGCAAGGAAAAAACCTCCCGCAGCAAACAACCCGCCCCACAGCGAAGACCAAACAAGCACTCCGCGCAGGCTCTTTGCATGAAAGGTAGCAATCAGCGCAGGAAGCAACAGTAGCGCATCAAGCAGTAACGCCCCGATTATCTTCATCGCCATCGCGACGGTCAAAGCCGTAAGCAACACGATCGCATAATATAAAAAACGCTCATTAACGCCCGATGTATAGGCAATCTCCCTGTCAAAAAAGAACGCCTGCAACTTGCGGTAATAAAACAACTGAAACATTATAAGCAAAGAGGAAAACACAATCACCGCCAGAACTTCTTCCCAGGTCGACGTATAGAGGCTTCCCCATAAAAGAGACAATGTATCCTTTGCCTGCACATTAAACCGGTAAACAAGAATAAAGGCAAGCGATATGGATATTACCATAAAAAAAGAACTTATATATCCGGCGTCTATCCGGAGGGAGCGCGAAGCTTTCGTCATAAACAAAACAAGCAGTAAATTCACTATTATCGTAGTAACAAAAGGACTCCACGAAAAAGACAAGGCTACGGCGCCGCCAAGTATCGCGCCGTGCATAAGCATAAAACGCAGCGGAAGCAAGTTGAGACGTAGCAGGTATACACCCGTGACCGGAAACGAAACGCCTGCTACGACAAGCAGTATCAATCCTTTTATTATCGGAGAAAGCGTCAGCAGTTCTAACATAGCCGGCCTCCTTTCAGTTCTTTCCTGTTCCATGCCAACTGCTCTATCCAAGCCATGTCATGCGAAACCATTAATATGGTAGGCGCCTCATTATAACAAAGTTCCCGCAACAAAACATGCAAATCACCTTTCCCGTCCATGTCCAGAAAGGATGTAGGTTCGTCAAACAGCAAGACTTTCGCATGTTGGCACAGGCAACGCGCCAACGAAACACGCTGTTTCTCCCCGCCCGACAAAGAATGATACGAACGTTTGAGCAAATTGAAACATCCCGTGCGACGCATTGCTATTTCCACATGATATTCAACCTCCGAAACCGGCATTTTACTGCCTGCAAGCCCTATCGACACAACCTCACCGGCCGATACGGGAAACGTGTTTTTTATATTCTCCTGATGAACATAAGCGGTATTAACGCGATTATGCATCCAATCTTTCGTTCCGACCCGGAAATCCCCTATTTTTATAACGCCGCTTACAGGCGTCGCCAATCCAAGCAGGCACTTCAGCAAAGTGGTTTTACCAGCGCCGTTTGCGCCATGTATAACCATTTGTTCGCCGGCAGAAAGCGCGAGGTTCAGTCCGTTCAAAACGATATGTGAATCAACCGTCACGGTAACATCTTCTATTCGGACAGGCAATCCCTCTACCCTTCCGGCGCGTTTACGCAAGAAAAGCCATGCATCTTCGACAGACATGTCATCGCCAATCAGATATTCCGTACGACAATCTATCTGTTCCACCATACGATCACAGGAATATTCGACTCCCGCCTTCTCAAATACGGATATGGCACGTCTGCTTATAATTTCTATATGGCATTTTTTTATGCCGAGATACACAATCATACAAGCCGCCGCCTTCCCCGCTATCTTGTCGTGAAGAAAAACCTCCGCCACAGGAATCCGTTCCTTCTGCAAAAAATCATGTAATTCAAAAAGCGGATGGAGCCAGTGAGAATCACTGGTAAACAATATGTTGTTCCGGTAAGTTATAATTAACGAATGTTCCACAAAATCGACTATTTGGAATATTAACCCCTACGACTGACTTTACGCAATCGTTCTTCATCTATAATCTTAATTTTTCTTCCGTCTACCGCAATAATATGTTCGGAGACAAAAATCGAAAGTGTACGAATGGCGTTCGACGTAGTCATATTCGAAAGGTTAGCCAGTTCCTCCCGCGAAAGATAAATACTTATTGTCGCACCATCCTCCTCCAGTCCGTAACTGTCACGTAAATACAGCAACGATTCCGCCAAACGTCCGCGTATATGTTTTTGCGTAAGAGTTACCGTCCGTTCGTCCGCAATACCCAGGTCTTTCGACAATTGCCGTATGAAGAACATCGCAAGATTGGGATTTCCGTAAATAAGATTTTCTACAACAGTCATCGGGATTATGCAAATAGAAGATGCTTCAAAAGCCGAAGCATTTGTACGATAAAGTTCCTGGGCAAATGCCGCACGATAAGCAAAATACTGGATAGGTTTTATCATGCGGATGATCTGACTGCGACCGCCAACTCCGTCTTTGTATATTTTAACCTTCCCTTTTAAAAGACACATCATATCCATCGGTTCGTCATCTTCGCAATAAATCATTTCATTCTTTTTGAAATTTTGAATTTTGGAATTATTGCGCAACGTATCCCGTTCCTCTTCCGTAAGAACTCTCCAAACGTCTGACAGACTAGTTGACAAATCTATTATTCTTTTTTCCTGTTTTACCACGATTGTTAAATAACATACTTACAAAGCACAAATGTACAACATGTTTCCGTATTGAAAAAACATTTTAGAGGATTTTTTAATCCGCATCCAACGGCCTGACAACCATAATGCCTTTGTTTTGCTTCGACTTCTCCACATAGACGTCGACAGATTGCGGATTGACAATAACTTTCATAGCTGACGACGATGCATGGATAAACGTAAATTGCCCGGCGTTACGGTAGACAAACCCTAAATGTGCAACATCCAAACCTTTGATACCGGTAACAAAACAGACAATATCACCATCCTTTACCGCACGTTCGCAGGTGGTTATCGCAGATTCGGGAATAAACGAATAGCCGTTTCTTGCGGAAATCTCCCGCTCCTTTTCCCGCAGGGTGGCTACATATCCGGGGTTTGATTTTATCCGGCGATAATACTCCGGGTGTGCGGACATGTAATCAACATGCACTTTATAGGGTTCACCTCCTGCATCTCCGGTCACATCGCGCACGATTCCTTTTTGTTCATTTTCATATATCCAGTCGGAAAAATAATGCAGCCGGTCGGTATAATCATTTATTACACCTTCCCTGTAGCGTATCTGCCGCAATTGTCCGCAAAAATCATCAAACGACGGATTGTTATATTTCTTTATGGTTCCGGCAAGCGCCAATACGGTTTCCACAAAAGTCGTACAATCAAATTCGCGCAAATTAACGACAAGTCCTTCCGGCTCAAATTCCAGTGTTGAAGCGACATACGGCCTGTTTATGAAAAATTGTGCAGTCACTATTATCAAATCCGAAACAGGTAAAGATTTCGACGGTTTCACCTGCTTAACATAGTCGTCAAAAATGATGCGGTCGCTGTCGGTGCAATATAACACTTGTTCCCGACGGCTATCCCGGCAAGCAATCTCCTGCCGTGAGCCGACAGAAAAATCACGCAATCGCATCTCCCGACAATTATCTTCGAACGCGCCTCCCAAAGACAACAGACCGGAAATAAACAGTACTACAAATAAAGCCATCCATTTAAAGCCAAACATTCTCATACGCGCATAATTAAAAATTCACAATTCTCCCGCTTAACCTTCCGATTTCTTTTCCAGCATCTCCTGCAGTTTTATCATTTCGTCGCGATATTGCGCCGCTTCGATAAATTCAAATTTTTTCGCTGCATCCGTCATCTGTTTCTTTGCGCGTTCGATAGCTTTCTCCAGCTGCCCTTTATTCATATAATTAACAACAGGGTCTGCCACAAGCGACGGTTCATTTTCTATGTAAGCATATTCTTCGGCCGGTTTTGGCCTTGTCTCGCCCAGAATCGACGCCGAGTTCTTAACAATCTGACGGGGCATAATGCCGTGTTTTTCATTATATGCCAATTGTTTTTCCCGGCGACGGGTTGTTTCGTCAATCGTCGATTTCATGCTTTCGGTCATTGCGTCGGCGTAGAAAATAACCCGTCCGTGAATATTACGCGCTGCACGGCCGGCTGTCTGCGTCAGCGAGCGGTGCGAGCGCAAAAAGCCTTCCTTGTCCGCATCCAGTATGGCCACCAGCGATACGGACGGCAAATCGAGGCCTTCACGCAACAGGTTGACGCC
>JAISEJ010000027.1 GCA_031264155.1 Tannerella sp.
GGGCCTACGCTCATGTAGTCGTGCCTGTCGCCGCTGGGAGGCGTTTTGCTTTTGTACGTCACGGAATACGGGCCGTGCGCCAGCGCTTCCGCCGCTTTCGTTTTTATTTCCTCGAGCGCTTCCGCCAGCAGTCTGTCGCCCGACTTGATTTTATCTTTGTTCGCCGCCAGCGTCTCCGCCTTGACAAGAAACGTCTCGGGCTGCGGTTTCCCGCCTCCGTCCGCCGTGCAACAGATAAGGCAAAGCAAACCTGTTGCCGCGAGCATGTATTTATTTATGAAATTCATAGCTGCAAATTTATGTTGAAATTTTTCGTTTTTACAAGTCTCGTAAAATAAGGAATAAGGTTGATTCTTTTTTTGAGGCGTCCTGAAAAAACGGAAAATAAAGAATCCGCATTGGACAAATTATTCTCCATTTTGCTTTAGTTTAGTGATTTCGGCAAGAAGATTTGCATATTTTTCTGCAAGTTTTTCACGCTCCTCACGTTCTTTTTCAAGTTCCTCACGTTCTCTTTTAAGTTCTTCCGCAAGTTTTTCACGCTCTTCTCTGCCTTCTTCTCTACCTTCTTCTCTGCCTTCTATTCTGCCTTCATCTTTGGCAGAGGCGACGTAACTCAAATTATCGCTGCGTATGCGCAGGGCGTAGTCGTAGTCTTTCTGTTCTTCCGGAGTGAGATTGTCGCGGTTAAGTACCTCGCGCGCCTTGTCCAGTCCTTTGGCTTTAAATTCATCCCGGATGACATTGTATTTGAAAAAATAGACCCATTCGTCGAGCCTGTCCTTTGCCAGGTCGTCGAAGTTGTTAATCTTCAAAATATAATATTCGGGATAGACGTCGCCGGCTGTTTCCTTTTCGAAAGCTTCGCGCTGGGCGCCGGAGAGCTGGAGTTCGTCGTTTCTGTGAAGACCCATGAAGTGTGTTTTGCCGTGATAAACATAATCGTCTCCCTGTCCGAGGTCGAAATAGACAATGTTTATGGAATATACTTTCCTCACCTGCATATATTTCTTACCCTGAACCATGCGCTCGGTTATCGCCTTGCTTGCTCCGTAAAGCATGCGCTGTAAAAAGTCTATCTGATGCCTGAACTGCAATTCAATCAGCAGAATCTCGCCGGATTCGTCTTCCACCAGAATATCCACCCGGTTGTGCCTGTCGTCCGGATCTTCCCGGTTGCTCTCGCTTTCTCCGATGTTCCTTACTGAAACATTTTTCGAAAGCAGTTCGCTCAAAAATCCTTCCAGCACTTCATAGTTGGCTTTGTTGCGCAATAAGCGCTTTAAGGCATAATCAAAAGATATCAGTACCCGTTCCCGTTTCATAGCTTTATTGTTTTAGTTTTACATCCCAAAGGTAATCTTTTTCCATGACATGCAAAAAAAATCTTTTTGTTTCATTCCTTTTTTCACAGTGCTTCCAAAAAAGAATTAACCTGAAATAATAAAATAGCCTCTCCCCGCAGGGAGGAGGCTATCACATAATTATATATACAAGAAAAACTATTTCATCGTATAACGCTTGATGCTGATTCTCGCGCTGTTGGCCGGTATGCCGGGGCTGGAAGAGCCGGGGTTGACCGTATTTATATAAATATAAGCGCGATATTTGCCGTCTTGCGTTTCCACCCACAAGCCGCCTTCGTTCTTGACGTTAACAGCATAGTTGGGCATATTGGAGAAGTTGAGGTCCAGGAAATCCGGGTCGTCGACGTAGATGCCATACTGCAGCCTTGCCAGATGCCGGTCTCTCAATCCGTACACTTTTATGATCGGCGTATTGTTGTTCACGCCGGAGGGAAGCGATATGCCCGGCATATACTGCGAGCCGGAAGCCGGCGCCACGAAAGCATGGGCAAACGTGATGTTGGGGATATTGCGATAGAGATAGACCAGGTCGATCCGATCGGCTTTGGATGCCGCTTCCGCCGCATCATACGCCGCCATGTCGGCTATGGAGAGATAACAGTTCTCGCCGTCGGTCGTCACGATGTCCAGCGCCATATCCATTCGGGTAATCTCGTAAGGCCCCATTTTATAGGATACTTCCTGGCCGTTGCCGGCTTTGGCGGAGAATGTAAATTCCACTTTTCCGCCCTTAGCCTCCTGCGGGATCCTGTAATAATACCGCAGCGAAGCGGCGCAGGTATCCGCCGTAAAGGTTACTTCGGAAGTTGCTCCCGATGTGACGCACGGATTGCCCACAACGACGGGGATGTCACTACCGCTGCCGTCGGTGTAGAACGACCTGTGCTCGAGGTACGTACCTTCGGCTCCGGCGATAGAGGCCGTTACTTTTGCCGAAGTGAGTTTTCCCAGGTTCGCAGGCAGCGCCATGGCATACACAAATTCGATATTCAATCCTGCCACGTTCGGGCCAAGCGACCGTTTGATACAGTCGTTTTCAAGTCCGGATACGGATTTAGCCGTCGGGAGCGCATCGTTCTCGCAGGCCGTAAAAAGCGCCAGTGACAGGGCTAATACTAAATGAAGAAATTTATTATGTCTCATCATTATTGATTTTTTTAGGATTTAAAAACTATGGTTGCTGAACGGTGATGTATACCGCGTATTCCTTCCGTACTTTCCGGTTACCCGATATGACCGTATATTTCCTCGGATTGGCCAGGTCGGAAAAATCCGTCCATCCGGTGATTTTCGGTTCCAGTTTGGCATCGGTAACAAGCGTAAACTGAGGCCACAGGTTTTTCAGGTCTGTTCCGTAAAACACTTCCACTTCGATCGTACAGGCCACCGTGTCGACCACGGCATTCTTTGTTCTCACCGTCTGAAAGTCCGTGCCGAGCAGTTCAAAGCTGCTCACATAGCATTGGCTCCGCTCCGTAATCAGCAGGCCGTCTTCGTCGACCGGATAATCGAAACATCCCGTAAACACACATAACAGCACGACAAACGGACATGCCACACAGCATATCTTTCGTAAGATGCGATTTCTTAAATTATTCTTTTTCATCATTGTATACATTTTAAAAATTATAACCAAGGTGTGTTTTGCGTCAGGTTTGCATTTCTGTCGCGTTCTCCCGGCGGAATGCGGAAGATATAACATTGCTGGTAATATCTTTCGCTTTGGTTCTGGAAATACCGTTGCGGTGTTGCACCGTGCGTATCGGCGCGCCAGACGCCGTTGTTGTCGTAAGGCGGGCACCACACGCGCTCGATGGCGCGCCAGCGGCGGATGTCAAATCCCCGGTGACCTTCGCCTACCAGTTCAATGATGCGTTCCTGTTCGACGGCATTGAAGAAGGCGTCTTTCGTTGCCGTTTTTTCGGAAGCCAGCGACGGCAGGTTGCCGCGATGACGGACTTTGTTGACCAACTCAATAGCCTTGGCATCAGGCCCGCTGTTGACCTCGTTAATAGCTTCGGCATACATCAGGTATACGTCGGCAAGGCGCATCACCGGCCAGTGGTAGTTTCCTTCGCTGCGGCCAAGGCCGGCTGTGTTACGGACAAATTTGCGGAAGATGTATCCCGAATTGGTGCCGTCGGTATTATACGTGATCTGGCCGATATTCTCTGCCGTAAGTCCCGGAAATTCCGAATAATTGGCTGCCGTGATGTTCGTATTCCACGTTTTGTAGATGTACGGGCACCAGCCTGTCGAGAGGCGTGAAGTGAAACCGAGACTTATTTCGTAATCCCACAGAATGGTTGATTTCATGCGATAGTCGCGGTCGGTGTAGCTCTGGGGATTCAGCGACGAATTAGGCGTGCTGAATGCTACCGCTTTGCCTACCACGTCGGGATTCATCTGAACCAGCGGTTCGCAAAAATCGCCGGTGGTAAGGGACTGGTAACGGTCGGCCAGTTCATACCTCGGCGTCACCCAGACCTGCGAGCCTTCGTGATTACGTCCTGCAAAGTCGCGCATCAGCTCTTCGCCCTGGCTTGTACCTATTCCGCCATGCGTAAAGACCATGATCAGTTCGGGGTCGCCGTTGGCTTCGGGTGTGAACAGGTAGTAGTAATTAGGCAACAGTTCCGCTTTGCCCGGTTCGTCACATTCGCCCGGTTCGCCGTTCCTGAACAGCGTCAGCCCGTAGTCGTCGATGACCGACTTGAAATCGGCTGCGGCAGCGGTGTAAGCGGCCGAAGCCTCCGAAGCGCTGGGGGTGAACGTATCCAGTTCCGGCCAGCCGAAATGATTCCAGCACGCCCAGTATAATTGCAGTTTGCCGCGGAAAGCCAGTGCAGCCGGTTTGGCGGCGCGCCCGACGTTAGATGCCTTTGCCGGCAATTTTTCATACGCATACGTAAAGTCGTCGTAGATAAATTTCTTGATGTCGGCAATCGGCGTACGGGTTATGTTCTCTACTTCCGAATTGTCATATACGATATGTTCGATAAGCGGCACATCACCCCACATGGAAATCAGCTTGAAGTATACCATTCCGCGAAGCAGACGCGCCTCGCCGATAATCGTTTCAAGGTTTGCCCGTGACGAAGGGCTGGCGTCGGCCAGCATCTTTTCCACATTGTCAATCACATAATTGGCGCGGGTCACACCTCCGTACAGGTAGCGGTACATTTTGTCGAAACCACTCGCATAGCCACTCGGATTGAAGTTTCCGCCCTGATAAGCGTCGCCAAGCCTCAGGTTGTCGGTCGTGACGCTTGTTCCACGCGTCCTTACATACTCGCCGTGTCCGTCCAAATAATAGTCGCGGTCGAAAAGCGGTCGAATATCGGCATAAGCGCCATACAGGGCATACGTTGCGTCGTCCTCCGTTTTCCAGAACGCACTTGCTGCAAGTTCCGTCGTCGGATCCTGGTTCAGCAGATCCTGCACGCACGAAGTGGCGGACAGAAGCCATCCGGCTACCATGCAGCATACGAGTGAAAGTCTTATTATATTCTTTATTTTCATAATCGTTACATTTTAATTAAAACCCAATATTAAGACCCAGAGAATACGATGAAACCAACGGGTATGCATCCGAAGCATTTCCACCGCTGTTTCCACGTCCACCCCTTTCCGGGTCGAGGCCGCGGAACTTCGTCAGTGTGGCGAGGTTTTCGCCCGAGAAATAGATGCGCAAGCTGTTTACATAAGCGACTTTCAGCCATTTCTGAGGCAAAGAATAGCCCAGTTGCAGATTTTTCAGGCGCAGGTAGGTCAAGTCATCCAGCCAGTAAGTGGTCTCTTCACGGTTGGAAGTTCCTGCCAGACGTGGCCATTCGCTGTCGCGGTTTTCCCACGACCACGGATTGTCCCAGTGATCCGACGAAAAGGCGTAACGTTGCGCGTTGGGATTTACGTTATTGTAGTTGTTTATCCAGAATGTCTTGCGTCCTGCAGAACCCTGGAGCATCACGGCAATGTCGATTCCTTTCCACTTAGCATTGGCGTTCAGGGCAAAGTTAGTAGTCGGCCTGTCGCGCTGGTAATCAGGATAGGCCACCTTGTCGTTTCCGTCGATTCGTCCGTCGCCGTTTACGTCTTTCCGTAATACGTCGCCCGGCGATGAACTTTGTGGCGTGTGACTGTATATGTCGCTCCAAGTTTGTGCCATACCATGAACTTCGTACGTATAGACAAAACGGTAAGGCATATCTACATAAATCCAACCCTTGTCAAGGAACTCATTCCATTCCTGAAGTTGCGTCCAGTTTTTCGAGAAGTTACCGTTTATCATATAGCTAAAATCGCCTTTTTTATCTTTCCAGGTAAGGTTGATTTCCACACCGCGGTTTCGCAAATCACCGATGTTGTTACGCGGGGCACTGTAGGCTCCCGTCAGGTGAAGCGACATCTGCGACGGGCGTATCATTCCCGTTGTCAGGCGATCGTAGAAATCAAGTTCGGTCGACAGTTTGCCTTTCAGGAACCCCAGGTCAAGACCGATGTTGGTCACCTTGTTGGTTTCCCACGTCAGGTTCTGGTTGATCATCTTCTTGTTGACGAATCCTTTCACAATCGAATTGCCCATCATATAGTTACTTGCTGCCAGCGTTTCCTTCTGTTCATAACGGCTGACGTCGTTGTTACCCAACGTGCCGTATGATGCGCGCAGTTTACCCTGATACAGCCAATTGCCTGCCAGGTTTTTGATGAAGTTTTCTTCCGAAAAGCGCCAGCCCAGGGCTACCGAGGGGAAGAATCCGTATTGATGTCCGGGAAGAAAGCGCGACGAACCGTCGGCACGGAAATTAACTTCCAGCAGATATTTGTCGTATGCCACGTAGTTCAAACGTCCGATGTAGGAACGCAACCCTTCGGCATCGGAACTGCCGCCTGTACCCTGCACATCGGTCAGCGCTGCGTTTATTTCGTGCAATGTGGGGTGAAGACGATCGTTACGCGATGAGGACTGGCTGCGGTTGTACCAAAATTCTTCGCTGTATGCGGCCATTAAACTGAGGTCATGACCGTCGGCGATTTTCAGATTGTAGTCCAACCGTCCGTTTAACTGGGTTTTGTACCCTGTATTGGTAGCGTTTGATACACCGGCATTCTCACCGACATAAACTCTCGAACCGTAAGAACCTACCTGAAAGTTGTACGCCCGATTCGGCATGTTGGCCGACCAGCCGAACTGGTTGTAGTAGTTCAACGCATATTCCAGATGCGCCGACAATCCTTTCAACGGTTTCCAGTCGAGATACATGTTTCCGAGCGCTTCCTGCCGGTTCTGATAGTTCAGGTTATTTACGTAATAGGTATAGGGGTTATAAGCCTGTGCATCCTCTCCGTAAGCCACTACGCCGCCATAGTAACCCGTTTCGGGATCGTAGGGCGTGATACCCGCAATGGCATATTGCAGGTCATAGCCGGCCGTGTTGTTCGAATCGTCCGGATCGGTATACCCATTGCTGAAGAAATAGGTACGATTCGTCCAGTTACCCGAAAAACGTATGCCTACGCTCAGGCTGTTCAACAGTTTGTAATCAAAATTAAACCGCGCGTTGTAGCGTGAATAATCGTTGTTGATTTGTAATCCTTCCTGATCCTGTATGCCGAGCGATGCATAGAAGTTCGATTTATCATTGCTGCCGCTTGCCGATACGTTGTAGTTTTGCATTACACCGTTGTCGCGCATGATCCAGTCCCACCAGTCGGTACTCGGGTATTTGAGCGGATCAATCATGCCCATTGCAAGCCACTGGTCAATCGTACCGTTCTTGAACTGGTAGTTCGATTCCAATGTATTGACGGCCGCCGCACGTTGATGGAGCGTCAATGCCCGCGCGTAATCCGGCATAAACTCAAGAGAGTTGGTCGGATAAGACATCGAATAGTTCCCCGATACATTGAAAGTAACCCTGTCCGAACCTTTCCCCGATTTGGTAGTAATCAGGATTACGCCGTTGGCCGCACGCGACCCGTAGATAGCGGCGGATGCAGCGTCCTTCAGGACGGATATGTTTTCGATGTCGTTCATATTGAGACGGTTGATGTTCACGTCGGGCATGCCGTCCACGACAATCAGCGGTGCGGCATTATTGACCGTACCCATACCGCGTATCATCAGCGAGACGTCTTCGCGTCCTGCCATACTACTGTTCTGGCTGACGGCAAGCCCCGGCAACATGCCTTGCAGACCGGAAGAAACATCGGTCAGCGAACGGCTTGCCAGCGTCTCGTCTACCGACATAGCCGATACGGCGCCGGTCAGATTTACTTTTTTCTGCGTTCCGTAGCCGACTACAACCACCTCTTCCATCATCTGGGTATCTTCCCTCATTGTGATGTTGATAATGGTTTGATTTCCTACCGTAACCGATTGTACGGCAAATCCCAGATACGAAAATTCCAATACGGAAGTCCGGTCGGCAACACTGATTGTATACCTCCCGTCGATATCCGTAGCAATTCCATTTGTTGTTCCTTTTACGATAATATTCACACCTGGAAGCGGTTCGCCGGTTTCATCCTTCACCATACCCGAAACGCTGATACTTCCCTGTGCGAACACTGAAAGTGAACAAACTGCAACACTTAGGGAGAATAACATTCTCCGCAGTGTTTTCCAATTAATTAATTTATGTTCATCCATACTCAGACTAAAAAATTATTGTTTTTCATTTTATTTACAAATTTATGCCGGCATCTTTGTAGACACTCCGGCAAAGTTTGGGCGAACGACCGTTCACCGCGTTATCAAGAAGCAATTTTTTCATTTTTATTTATCCATAGGCATATATTATTAGAGGGTTATTATATGAAATTTTTGTTTTACAGGTTTCTGTTTTGTAATATATGGCATCGAAAAGCGGGGCGCGCTGAACTTACCAGCGAAAACCGGGCGTACATAATTTTATTCGATAATAAATGCATATTACCGAATAAATATTCAACAATAAATAAAGGAAGTTTTTTGGGAAATGAAAATTTGTTTTTGTATACTTCCCGCGCGAGGCTAACCTGCGCGCATCTCTCTCTCTCTCTCTCTCTCTCTCTCTCTCTCTCTCTCTCTCACTCTCGATATCACTGGCGGTCACGCAAGGGGGAGGGGGATCTCATAGTGTATAGGGGTTGAATG
>JAISEJ010000039.1 GCA_031264155.1 Tannerella sp.
TTTTTGAATGATGGATTATAACCTGTTCCGGTCATAATCCATCATTTTAATTCATTCCGTTTTTATCGTTTCTGCCGGGTTGCGGCGCAGGGCGTTCAGGCTGACGCCG
The DNA here is from genome assembly GCA_031264155.1 of Tannerella sp. Classification (GTDB taxonomy): domain Bacteria; phylum Bacteroidota; class Bacteroidia; order Bacteroidales; family Tannerellaceae; genus Tannerella. Next base: position 110 of record JAISEJ010000039.1, read on the forward strand.
GAAGTCGTCAGGAGGGCGATCAGGCACTGGGCGAGGACAGGGAGGACGAAGACGGCCCAGTTCAGAGATACGTGATTGGCATAATTCTGCAACATCCGGGTGATGAAATATGCCGCCACGGGAATCGCCAGCACGGATGCGTAGCCAATCCATTTCAGGACGTCCAGCGAAAGCAGGACAAATATCGAGCCGCGTCCGGCGCCGTGTACGCGGCGGATGCCGATCTCTTTCGTCCGGCGCATGGCCGTGAACAGGTGAATGGCAAGCAGATCAAGCATGGCAACAAAGATGGCAACCAGCGACGCGATGCATCGCGTCTCTGCGGAGCGGGGTTCAGGCATTGTTCAGCGCTTTTGTCGGGTTTTGCGAGGCGGCCCGGTAGCTCTGGGCGCTGACGGTCAGGACGGTTATTGCCAGTACGATGATGCCGCCGGGCAGGAAGACCCACCAGTCGATGGGCGTCTTGCAGGCGAAGTTTTGCAGCCATCGGAAGACGGTGCAGTACGCAATGAGAATCGCTACGACGAAGGCTATCCGCCAGCCGGATGAGGATTGTGCGGTTCAGCAGCAGCATGATTTCACGGTTGGACGAGCCGTTGACCTTGCGAATGGCGATTTCCTCCGCCCTGTACCGCGCGTTGAAGACTATCAGGCCGTAAACGCCCATCACGGCAATCACGACGATGATCAGCCCGAATAGGCCGGTCAGTTTAGCCGTGTTGTTTTCGCTTTGACAGAGCCGGTCCATGAACTCTCGTCCAGGAAATGCACGTCGAACGGGTCGCTGCTCATCCGCTTCCAAACCTGCCCGATGCGGCTGACCGCGCCGGGAATCCCGTTTCCGGTGAGTTTGACCAGGATGTACCGGAGGTTCCGCCGCTGTGCCATTACGCCGAAAGCCATCGACGCAATGGAATCGTGCAGGGAACGGAAATGGACGTCGCGGGCTATCGCCTGGATTCGTCCGGGGCCATTAGCGGCGAGTTCCTTGCCGACGACGCTTTCGTCAAATTCGTATTTCCGCAGGAAAGTTTCATTAACCACCATCCGGGAGACAAGCGAATCAATGTGTTCAGGCTTGCGTCCGGCGAGGATGTCGATGTCGAAGAAGTCGAAAAAGCGGTCGTCCACCGGCCAGAGGTCAAGGCTGATTTGCCGGCCTTCAAACGGACGTCCCCAATTCATCCCGATGCTCCCGGGCAGGAAGCCGGTCAGGCAGAAATCGCTGATGCGCGGGTCGCGAAGCAGCTCCTCGCCGAACGTGAAAGCTTTGTCGCCCAGCCCGGCGGCGGGATCAGCATGATTGATTTATACTGCCTCGAAGCGAAAGAATATCACGATGGCCGTATCACATATAACCGAACAAAAACAGAGAACCGGCGCCGGGATTCGGCGCTCATATCTATCAAGGTAGAACCGGAGGCGTTAGCATTGATTGAAAAGTATAAAGACCCGAAAGGCGGTAGATTATTTCGGTTTTATACACAATACGCAGAGCATAAAACCTTCCTGTCAAACATAAGAATCTCGCATCCGCCTGTGGGCTTGACGTGGATTTGTCAACGTATTACGCGCGCCATAGCTGGGCGACAATAGCGCGAAACAAGTGCGATGTATCGAAGTCGGATATTGACGAATGCCTGAATCACGTTGATCCTGCCACGAAAATGGCAGACGTGTACATAGGAAAGGATTGGAGGTTGATTGACGAATCAAATCGAAAGGTGATCGACTATGTTTTTGGTTGAATTCCGTGACAATTTCATAAAACATTCCGCTTCAAAATGAAATAAAAATACCAAATTATGACAATAAAAAAAGGCGACTGCCTGAAATAATCGCCTTTTCTAAGTGGTCCCACTTGGGCTTGAACCAAGGACCCCCTGATTATGAGTCAGATGCTCTAACCAACTGAGCTATGGGACCGAACTTACTTTATTGTTAAACCGGCGGCAAAGGTAATAAAAAAAAAGTCCCGGACAAACCCATTCGGAACTTTTTTCGAAATATGATATAAAAAATTCACTTAAGCCATCGTTTTATTTTATCTCCCACGTTTCGCCGCTCATAAGCATTTCGTGTAAAGTCCTTTCCGGCTTTTCGGCTTTGACTTCTTCTATCTGCCGATGAACCGAACGGTCGTAAGCCGGGGCTTCCACATCACGAATGATGCCCATGGCCACGGGCAAATCGCCGTGCATCATGGCAAGCATGTTGTGGAGCGTATTGTCCTTCTCATGAGCGTCATGCACGAGGACGTCGTCCGCAACATATCCGTCCTCCTGACCGATTGTCACGGCTTTAAGTTTCAATCCGTCAAGTACAAGTCCTTTTTCTTTGTTCTTGCCGAAAATCATTTTTTCGCCATGATGAAGGAAGACTGTTTTTTCATCACGAAACTCCCGGTCGGTGACGGAAGCATGTGTCCCGGAATTGAAAATCACACAGTTGACAAGTACTTCGACGACGGATGCTCCCTCGTGCTTTGCCGATGCGACAAAAATATCCGTAAGATTCTTCAAATCCGTATCTATCGCGCGAGCAAAAAACGCACCTCGTGCGCCTAACGTTAATTCTGCCGGCACAAACGGATCTTCGACCGTTCCGTAAGGGGAACTTTTGGAAACAAATCCGCGATCGGAAGTCGGGGAATACTGTCCTTTTGTCAATCCGTATATTTTGTTATTCATAAGCACAATGTTCATGTCCACATTGCGTCTCACGGCATGAATAAAATGATTTCCTCCAATGGCAAGACAGTCGCCATCGCCCGTAACAAGCCATACGCTCAGATCCGGGCGAGCGGTTTTCACTCCGGTGGCAATCGCCGCGCCGCGTCCGTGAATCGTATGAAATCCATACGTGTCCATGTAATAAGGTAAACGCGAGGAACAGCCGATACCGGAAATAACAGCTATCCGGTGTGGCGGAATACCGATCTCCGCCATTGCCTTATGCAGGCAATTCAACGTTGCATGGTCGCCACAACCCGGACACCAGCGCACAGACTGGTCACTTTTGTAATTTTTGGGTTCGTATATTGTACTCATTTTTTTTAAGTTATAAGTTTATATGATTTAGTGTATATTATGCTGTCACGTCACGAATTGTCCAGTATCCCGGTAAACTCCTCGACCAGGCGCGACACGATAAACGGCTGTCCCTTGATACGGTTGAACCGGTATGGGTTAAAATCATCCACTTTGCTGCGCAGATAATTTGCAAACTGACCGTTATTCTGTTCGGCAACAATAACTTTCGGATATCGTTTCAGGATCTTCACCGTATTTCCGGGCAGCGGACTGATGAAACGGAAATGCGCCAGCGCAACTTTCTTTCCGTTCGACTGCATGATTTCCATTGTCTCGTATAAATGGCCATAAGTTCCTCCCCATCCTACCAGCAAAAGATCGGCGTCGTCCCGGTCGCCGACAACTTCCAGTTCGGGTATAAAATCCGCAATCTTGTCTATCTTTGCCTGCCGCGTCATTACCATCTTCTGGTGATTCAGCGGATCGGTAGATATGGAGCTTGTATCAAAATCTTTTTCCAGTCCTCCGATGCGGTGCGTGAATCCTTCCGTACCGGGCACCGCCCAGTAACGCACAAGCGAATCATTGTCGCGGCGATACGGTTTCCATGGCGCCTCTCCCTTGTAATTATCCACATAATTCGGCTTTATTTCCGGATAGTCATCCAGGTCGGGGATCCGCCATGCGGACGACCCGTTTGCCAGGAAAGCATCCGACAGCAAAACGACCGGCGTCATGTGCTCTACGGCCAGTTTCCCCGCCCAAAACGCCATGTCAAAACAATCTGCCGGCGTAGCGGCCGCCAGTACGACAACCGGACTTTCGCCGTTTCTTCCATACAATACCTGCATAAGGTCGGCCTGCTCGCTTTTGGTGGGCATGCCGGTCGAAGGGCCTCCACGTTGCACGTCGATGACAACAAGGGGCAATTCGGCAATTACTGCAAGTCCGATAGCCTCGCTTTTTAATGCCAGGCCGGGACCGGAAGTTGAGGTGACGCCGAGGCATCCGGCAAAACTTGCGCCTATGGCGGTACATATCCCGGCAATCTCGTCTTCGGCCTGTACGGTAATAACTCCCAGGTTTTTATGTTTGGACAGCTCCTGCAGAATCTCCGTTGCGGGAGTAATCGGGTAACTGCCTAAAAACAATCTTAATCCCGATTTCTGCGTAGCGGCAATCAATCCGTAGGATATCGCATTGTTACCGTTAACATCCTTATAAATACCCGGTTTTATCTTCGTTCCTTCAATGCGATATGTAGAAACGGACGCCTGAATATTATGACCATAATTATATCCATCTGTCAGCGCTTTGATATTAGCCTGGGCAATAACCGGTTTTTTGACGAACTTATTCTGCAGCATCTTCATCGCCGTATCCAAGGGACGATCGAACAGCCAGCATACGAGGCCTAATGTAAACATATTCTTACAACGCAAGGCCGACTTGCTATCAAGTCCAAATTCCACCAGTCCGTCACGAACCATCGTCGAGACGGGAGCGGCAATAACCTGTTGGCTCTTTAACCCGAGTTCTTCAAAAGGGTCTTCGGTCTTAAACTCTGCCTTGTCAAGATCCTTTTCCCTGAAAGAATCCATATCAATAATAATAACCGAATTGGCTTTTAAATTCTTCACGTTCACCTTCAGCGCTGCGGGGTTCATCGCTACCAGCACATCGGCTTTATCGCCCGGCGTAAATATCTTCTTTGATCCCAGATGCACTTGGAATCCCGATATTCCACTCAAAGAACCCTGCGGAGATCTCACTTCTGCAGGATAATCCGGAAAAGTAGAAATATCATTTCCAAAAACAGCAGACAGGTTAGAGAATATCGTTCCGGTTAATTGCATCCCGTCGCCACTGTCTCCCGAAAAACGGATCACGATCTGATCCAATGTCTTAACTTTTGCTTGTTCTGCCATGACAAATTTTTCCATACTTTATTTTATTGATTATAAATGAACAATTCCAATTTTTCCGCTAATGCTTCCACATCACAGTCCGTATACATCAAATCCGCATTAAAACAGATCTTGGCTTGCTCATAAAATGGCCTGCGTTTATTCAGGTTTTTTTTGATAAAATCGGTCAGTTCCATTCCCGAACGATTTTGCAATATCGGGCGTATCGCCCTGCTTGTCTGCAAACGCGCAGCAAGTTCCTCTACCGATACATCCAGATAGACCGTTGTCCCTGTTTTCTTCATAATGAGCATGTTATCATTAAAACAAGGCAGGCCTCCCCCTGTTGAGATGACAACATTCTCTATTTCCGAAACCTCGCACAAGATACGGTGTTCCATATCCCTGAAACGATCTTCCCCTTCGGCGGCAAATATATCGCCGACTTTCTTATGATAACGATTTTCTATGAAATGATCCGTGTCAATATAAGATAGATTCATCCGCTTCGCCAGAACTTTTCCGAGCGTAGTTTTACCTGCTCCCATATAGCCTACCAGGAAAATACGTATCATTCCTTGTTTATTCATAGCCGCAAAGATAATACATGAAGGGAGGAAAAACAAAACAAAATTTTATTATTTGAAATTGATTACTATATTTGTAACATTTTTCAACAATACATAATCGAATGTCGAAGAGAGCAAAACAAAAATACTATGTCGTATGGAATGGCGTTAATCCCGGCGTTTATGACAACTGGGCCGACTGCCGGTTTCAGATAAAAGGATATGTCGGAGCGCTGTACAAATCTTTCGAGTCAAAAGAAGAAGCGGAAAATGCCTTTTCGGATTCCGCCTACAATCATATCGGCAAATCGGCGAAAACAAACAGGATTTTAAACCAAAACGAAAAACCTCCGTACATACGAGAAAGTTTGGCGGTTGACGCGGCCTGCAGCGGAAATCCGGGAAATATGGAATACCGTGGAGTATATGTAGAGACGGGACAGCAGGTTTTCCACGTCGGCCCCATGGCGCAGGGGACAAACAATATCGGCGAGTTTTTAGCTTTGGTACACGGCCTGGCATTATTCGGTAAAAACGGATGTAAAATGCCCATCTATTCCGACAGCCGAAATGCAATTCTTTGGGTACAACAAAAAAAATGCAAGACAAAGCTTGAACGCACTCCGGTAAACGCCCCCATATTCAACCTTATAGAACGCGCCGAAAAATGGTTGTCGGAGAATACGTACACAACAACGATCCTTAAATGGGAAACTGCCGAATGGGGCGAAATTCCTGCAGATTTCGGCAGAAAATAGCGCCTGTCCGCTGTCTCCGCGCGGCCCGAAGGGACGAAAAGCGTTTTTTGTATACATATATATGAAGGATTAACCGACCAATTATCATAAAAACAATAAAATGATTCTGTATTTATATTCAAAAGATTATCTTTGCAGCCTGTCAGCAAAAAATTATGGAAGGAAAAATATCGGTCGTAATCCACACTTATAATTCGGAAAAGTTTCTGAACCGTGTGTTGCTATCTGTGAAAAACTTTGATGAAATCGTCATTTGCGACATGTACAGTACGGATCGTACACAGGAAATTGCGCAAAAATACAATTGCAGAATTATTCATCATGAAAAATGCAAGGTTCCCGAACCTGCCAGAAATTTCGCAATCCGGTCGGCTTCGAATGAATGGGTTCTGGTAGTAGATTCGGACGAAGTCATACCGGAAGCATTACAAAATTACCTTTACGACCGGATAAAAGAAAAAACTGACCTGCAAGGGTTATGGCTAACGCGTAAAAATTATACATTCGGCCATTTCCTGCACGGTGAATATCCGGATCATATCTTGCGTTTTTTCAGGAAAGAGAGTGCCTGGTGGCCTCCGTATGTACATACGCTGCCTGTAGTTAAAGGGCGGGTAGAATATATTCCGAGACACAAGAAAGAATTGGCTATTATCCATTTGGTCAATAATCCGATGCATGAAAAGCTCCAAAAGATAAATACATATAGCGATAATGAGGTATTAAAACGAGCCGGACAAAACTTCCCTGCCTGGAAAATGTTTACGGCGCCTTTTTTCCGTTTTTTCAAATCATACATTCTCAAAGGCGGTTTTCGTGACGGAAAAGCAGGAATCGTTATCGCAGGAATGGATGCATTTTACAAATTTGTCTCTATAGCCAAAATATGGGAAAGCAGAGTTCGTCATGAAGATACAGATAAAGAACTGCTCGGATAATATCCGTTCGACATTCAAGCTTTGAAAAATCTTTTTAGCTTTGCTTTTTGCGCCTTTTTTCGCAAAAACCGGTTTTTATATTTCAATATTAACCTGACGGCCTTTTCTTTATCGAAAACGTTTTTCCGGGATTGTGAATATACAATGCCAACGCGTTTGTATATATCATCATTCCCAAAAAGGCGGGCAAAATTCTTGCACCCTTTCTCCGGACCGACAGACATGAATTTCATCCGGTTTACATCTACTAATATAAAAGAGTATTCCCCGGACGTCAAATCATCGCTAATCAATATATTGCCGGGAGAATAATCCATGTGATATATTCCGGCGTCGTGCAACGCCGCGGAATATTGTGCAAATGCGTCAATCAAATTTTCATTCCCGACAAGAGGCCCGAAATAATATTCGCGTATCTCCCGCACATTATGACATTGCAGACTTATATAATAACTGTCGGAAAGCAATCCGCCCTCATTCATTTCCATATAAGCAACAGCCCCTGCGGCATCAAATCCTTTTTCGAAAATACGCAATGTATAGCAATAAGATCTGAAAGCCTTCGATTTTATGAAAAAAGTGTACAGGATACGATTGAAAAAACGAGGTTTATGAAATCGTTTAACATTAATATTTAATCCGTTATCAAGTAAAAATACTTTGATAGTATTTCTTTTTTCATAGAGGATTTTCCCTCCTTTTTCAAATAAAAACGGTATATTTTCTATCCAATCGCGCAAATATTCATACCGGGGATTGATTACTATTTTCATAACCGTTGTAAATAACCGACAATTTTATCAACAATCTGCTCCGGAGTGATTTCATTCATACAAGCCCAGTCTCCACGATAGCAAGGTTTATTCCCATATATCGAACACGGACGACATGGCAAATCAACTTGTATGGCAAGATCCTCACGCTGATGATAACCATAGAATCCGGCATACGGATGAGTAGCGCCCCAAATGGAAATAACTTTTGTGCCAACAAGCGAAGCAAAATGCATATTTGCAGAGTCCATGCTGACAAGAAGATCAAGATTGCTGATGAGGAGCAGTTCCTTATCCAGCGAATAATGCCCCACAACGTTTCCGGTATGCGCATATTCATTTCCCCACCTGTCCAGGATGGCCTTTTCCTCATCGCGTCCGCCAAATAAAAAAATAGTAATATCGCCACGTCCGGATAGTATCTCTACAACTTTTCTCATCTTTTCCACCGGATAAACCTTTCCTTTGTGTTTTGCAAACGGCGCTATACCGATCCGGCGTCCCTCCTTATTTTCCACTACGGATCGGATCTCAGCGTCATCAACCGGATGATTATCATATAAGGAAACAAATGTTTCGTCAAAATGAAATCCAGCTGCATGAAAGACGTCGGCATAACGTTCCGTTATCGGGTGTAACCGGTATATTTTCTTTGGAGGACGTCTGGTAAGAAATCTGCGTTCCTTGCGCCCTTTGTCAAGTTTAAATACCTGTTTGCCATTTAGCCGAAAAAGAACGTCAATGATCCGGGAACGTATGACACAATGCAGGTCAAGCACTATATCAAATTTATATTTTCTCAGGATGAAAACATACCGCAGAAACCCGGACAAAAACTTTTCCGTATTCCGGGTATTGATGCCCATCACATTCACATTCGGCGGACGATTAATAAAAAGCGGCATGAGAAAAGTCTGCGTAAGCATGATAAACGAATCGTCAGGATTCGCCTCCGCTGCAGAATAAACGACGGGAATCGTCATGGCAACGTCCCCGATTGCAGAAAGCCTTATTACAAGCACCTTAGACATTTACCCTCATTTTTTACCGTACAGCACAGGATTCAGTGAAGGATCATTATACATTTTCATTTGCCTGTAAACCTTCATATATTTACGCCCGTTCTTGACGTCTTCCAGCAGCTGGTCCAATGCAAAGGATAAATCCTTTTTCTGTTCCAGCAGGACAGACAGTTTCTTTTTACATGTTTCAACATGTTCCGCCGTCACATCCATACGCCGGGTTTCCTGTTGCATGTGATAGATCTTCAGTACAAGAATGGATAGCCGGTCGACAGCCCATGCCGGACTTTCCGTATTGATTCCTGCATCCGGCAAAATTTTTACATTTTTATATAGGTCATAAAAATAACCGTCAATAAGTTCGACCAGATCCGTTCGGTCCTGATTGGATTTATCTATCCGACGTTTTATTTCCAATGCTTTTACCGGATCAATATCCGGGTCGCGCACAATATCTTCAAGATGCCACTGCACTGCATCAATCCGATTTTTCAGGTACAAATAAAATTCGATACTCTTTTCCTTGTAAGGATTCCGGATCGGTGCGTCAACATCGTCCGTCCTGTGATAATCATTCGTCGCCTTTTCAAAAACAGAGTAACATTTTTCGCTGAATCTTTCCATTATATTATTCAAAATAAAAGGCCAAAGATAATAAAAAAAAGTAATATGCCGGAAATCGCCTGCCGTTTTTACGTCAAAAAACTTTCAAAACGACTTCCCACCTTCCGGCCAAATAGTCCGGACGCAGGTTTTATACCTGCAGAAGCAGTTTTTCTACGATCCGGGGATAATAGTTGTATTCAAGTTCGTGAACTTTTGCGGCAACTTCTTCTGCCGTGTCCGACGGTAAAACGGGACACTCTTTCTGAAAAATAACCGCACCTTCGTCATAACGCTCATTTACATAATGAATCGTTATCCCCGTCCGCGTCTCTTCGGCAGCAACAACCGCCTTATGGACATAATCGCCATACATCCCTTTTCCCCCGTATGCAGGTAATAATGACGGATGAATATTTACGATCTTATCCGGATATGCACGAATAAGATCCGCAGGTATCTTTAACAGAAATCCCGCCAGAACGATAAAATGCACTTCATATTCGGAAAGTTTTTGCAGAATCAAGGCCCCTTCGTTAAACTCCGCATTCGTGAAAGTAAATGAAGGAACACCCAAACGTTCCGCTCTCTTGTGAACTCCGGCGTCAGACTTGTTCGACAAAATAACCGCAACACGAATCATTGCGCTATTTTCGAAACATCTTATCAGATTTTCGGCATTAGAGCCTGAACCTGAAGCAAATACAGCAATATTTTTCATACTTGTCATCCCTGTTTTTACGCACATTTTTTAAAAATACGTGCAATTTTCGGTATTTTTCGCCTTGATTATTTGTTATATGTGCGAAAATATACGTTCCTTTGCAGCGCAAATATAAAAAATATCACGAATTTAGTATTAATTTAAATCTTAAAATTATGTCTGATGTAGCAGCCCGCGTAAAAGCGATTATTGTTGATAAATTAAGTGTTGAAGAATCTGAAGTTACTAACGAGGCAAGCTTCACCAATGATTTGGGAGCAGACTCTCTGGACACAGTTGAGTTGATCATGGAATTTGAAAAAGAATTCGGTCTTTCTATTCCTGATGACCAGGCTGAAAAGATTTCTACCGTAGGAGATTCCATTGCTTACATTGAAGTTAACATGAAGTAATTTAATCCTTATTAGTATGGAATTAAAAAGAGTTGCAGTAACAGGTCTCGGCGCCATCACACCATTAGGCAATAGTGTTGCGGAAACGTGGCAGGCCTTGATTAATGGAGTAAGCGGTGCAGGGCCTATTACTCACTTTGACGCTTCAAAGTTTAAAACACGGTTTGCCTGTGAAGTAAAAAATTTTGATCCTTTAGCTTATTTCGCGGATAAGAAGGAAGCCCGCAAATGCGATTTACACGCTCAGTACGCTATCGCTTCGGCTCAGGAAGCTATCGCAGACTCGAAAATGGATTTGGAAAAAGAGGATAAAGACCGTATTGGCGTTATTTTCTCTTCCGGAATCGGAGGCATCTATTCATTCCAAGAAGAGGTAAGGGAATACAACGATGAGCGCGGTCCGCGTTTCAATCCGTTTTTCATACCCAAGATTATTGCAGATATATCTGCCGGACATATTTCGATGAAATATGGTTTTCGCGGGCCGAATTTTGCTACGGTTTCGGCGTGTGCCTCGTCAACCAATGCGATTGGCGATGCGTTCAATTATATCCGGCTCGGAAAAGCGAATGTAATCGTAACCGGTGGCGCCGAAGCTCCTATCGCGATCGTCGGGGTCGGAGGATTTAATGCAATGAACGCCTTATCAACGCGCAACGATTCGCCGGAAACGGCTTCCCGTCCGTTCAGTAACAGCCGCGATGGTTTTGTCATGGGCGAAGGTGGCGTATGTCTCGTTCTCGAAGAAATGGAACACGCCCTTGCCCGCGGAGCGAAAATTTATGGAGAAATTGCAGGCTCGGGAATGTCGGCCGACGCATACCATCTGACAGCTTCGCATCCTGACGGATTAGGAGCTACGCTTGTTATGCGCAATGCACTTGAAGACGCAGAAATGAAGCCGGAAGATATTGATTATATTAATGTACACGGAACATCAACTCCCGTAGGCGACATTTCGGAAGCTAAAGCGATAAAAGAGGTCTTTGGCAGTCATGCATTCAACCTGAATATTAGCTCTACAAAATCAATGACCGGCCACATGCTTGGCGCAGCAGGAGCTCTCGAAGCAATGGCCTGCATATTATCCGTGTATGAAGGTATTGTTCCGCCTACCATTAATTATACGGAAGGTGATAATGACCCCGAAATTGACTATGACCTGAACTTTACTTTTAACAAACCCCGGAAAAGAATCGTCAATGCAGCGCTCTCAAATACTTTTGGATTCGGCGGTCATAATGCAAGTGTTATTGTAAAAAAAATCAGGAAATAAAGTGATATTCAAACGTATACATAAATGGATAAGGCTCTTTAAATTAAAAAACAAAGAGCCTTATTTGTCTTTGTATAACATACTTGGTTTTTATCCCGATAATATCAAACTCTATGAACAGGCTTTCGTACATCGTTCCATTTCCATGACTCATGACGGGAAACGAAGCAATAACGAACGCCTTGAATTTTTAGGTGACGCCATATTAGACGCCATCATTGCAGATGTCGTATATAAGCATTTCCCGAACAAAAAGGAAGGTTTCTTGACAAACACCCGCTCAAAAATAGTACAACGGGAAAGTCTTAATCAAATAGCCTTAGAATTAGGCATTAATAAAAAAGTGACTTCTATGCCGTACGCGACAGCTCATCACAAATACATGTACGGCAATGCGCTTGAAGCATTAATCGGAGCAATCTACCTGGATCAGGGATACGGATGTTGCTGTAAATTCGTTAAAGAACGCATTGTTAATAAACACATCTCTTTAGACAAGCTGGCGAGTCGCGAGGTAAACTTCAAATCCCGCCTTCTCGAATGGGGGCAAAAAACAAAACTTCATGTCGAATTTGATTTGATTGAAACTTTCACGGACGAAGAAGGAAAGCCGGTTTTCCAGACAAGTGTATCGTTGGAAGGAACACCCCTCGGCATCGGTATCGGGAGCACCAAAAAAGAATCCCAGCAACTCGCAGCAAAAAATGTGATCAGAAAAATACACAAAGACAAAGATGTCCGGCAGTTAATCGAAGCGCTCAAACACGAGCAAAATGCGGCAGGACAGGAATAGAAGTCCTTTATATTCCGAACGAAATACCCATATTTGCACCTTGCTTTATAAGGTCATGGTCAACAGGAACCGATTTTGTTTTACCGGCTACTTCGGAAAGAGGTATGGAATCCACCCCGGCGCCCTTTATACATACCATGCGGCCAAAAATTTTCTGTGCAATGAGTTCCGTCGCATGGCCGCCGAGACGCGTAGCCAGGTTGCGGTCGAAAGGAGACGGATTCCCTCCACGTTGTATATATCCCAGAACCGTCGTTCGCACCTCTATATCCGTAATCTTCTCAATCGCATGAGATATATAATCCGACGGACTGCCTTTTTCCTTTCTCAATCCCTCGGCAATAACAACTATCGAATACGGTTTTCCCAAGCGTGAACGTTGAAGTATTTTCTCGTTCACTTTATCAATATCAAAGCCAAGTTCGGGAATAAGGATAACATCCGCCCCTCCTGCCATTCCTGCATAAAGAGCAATCCAACCGGCACGATGCCCCATCACTTCAACAACCATGACCCTTTTATGGGAGCTTGCAGTCGAGTGTAAACGGTCTATCGCATCCGTAGCAATATTTACTGCCGTATCAAATCCAAAAGAAATATCCGTCCCATATACATCATTATCAATTGTCTTAGGAACACCTATCACATTAAGTCCCAACTGTGTTAGCTTATTAGCCGTTTTTTGGGTACCGTTGCCGCCAATGCAAACGATACAGTCAAGTCCCATTTCAAAATAATTCCGATAGATGATCTGCGGTTTACCGCCATCTCCCGAATCAAGCATTTTTTTAAAAGGTTTTTCACGCGATGTACCAAGAATAGTCCCTCCGAGATTGAGAATCCCAGAGAGTTTACGTTCGTCGAATACTTCCGTATCCATATTTAACAATCCGGTAAATCCATTGTGGATACCTACCACTTCCATTCCATAATACAGAATTGCGGACTTTCCGACCCCTCGAATGGTTGCGTTTATTCCCGGACAATCGCCTCCGGATGAAAGGATTCCTATCTTCATAAGCAAAAAATATATTTATATATGCCAAACTTTCACCACCTGTTCATTAAACAACAATATCCGTTGCACGAAATATTCCGGAATAATACCGGAGTTTAATTAGTAAACGAAAGATTCAATCCGGAATTGACTGTTATGGTCAATACTTGTGATTTTTGCCGATTCTCCGGAATAAAGCCACTTATTCTTTTTTCTTTTTATTGCAGCATTACTTCCAAAACAGGGAGCGGATATTGCAAACACAAGAACCAATAATAAAATACCTTTTACAGCTTTCATATTTTTAAAAATTTTGAATTATGCGACAAAGATAGATATTACAATTCGTATTATCTAAAAAAAACAATATGTTTTACAACAAATATAAGCAAAAAATATAACTCCGGAAAAAACATTGGTGGTGCTCTCTAAAGTATGTTGACTTAGACAAAACCGAAATTGATGTAAAAAAAAGCGAGATTGAAAACATTCAAATGGTTAAACATTTTTTTTTGAAAAACAGCAAGTTTTACGGAATGCCCGTCGGATACGGTGTCTCAGTCGACAATTATTTCCCTCTGTACCAACGATATATTTCTTCCCAGGATGGTTTTTGCCTTTAAATGCGGTCACGAAGCTATCCCAATCATCGGTGGCAATACTTACGTAGTTTACACCGGAATCCGACAATTTCTTCTTCCTGACTTCGACAATGCGTCACCCTAAAAATTCTCCCGGAAATTTTTATCTAACAGGGACTTAATTGACCGATGTCTATCAGTCAGGATCATCGTCTTTGTTATAGTTTCTCCGCTGATGGGCAACTTGATCTTCATAGTGGTTATGGTTTTTGCAATATTCAAAACCCTGTCCACACTCATATTGATGCTTTTTATCTTTAGTATCCGTTCCAATTCTTTATATATTTTGCAGGCTACAAAGCAAAGACAAACGTGGGCTTTAATTCGTTTGGCCGTAAAATGGAACATCGGACGCATTTCGAGCGTTCCTTCTGTTTGAACAGACTCATAAAATTGCAGGCAATTGTCATAAGTATCGAGGATGCCTCCGTGCCGTCAAAACTTTGTTCATTCATTCTATCCAGTCCGTAATCGTATTTAAGTTCCTTTATTCGGTTCTCACAATTGGCCCTCCCCCTGTAAAGACAGGAGGAAGGGTCAGGATGGTTACGTAACAACTGTAACGGTATCCGCTTATTTCCCAATTATCGGCAAACAGAGACAGTTGTTTACCTGCTGCTTTGGGGCGGGTTTTTATCTTTTGCCGTACCGCAATCATGCGGCGAGGAGATGCCCAATCTTCAGCTTTATATTCAAATCCCATGATTTCAATACCTTCATCCGGCTGTAACCATGTCCGTCCAGCCGCTATTTTTCGTTGAACAGGTTGGTACATGGGGGCTGCTATGATGTAATTGACGGGAGTTTCCCCATCTTCCAAATAATCAAAAATCTCCTGGCTATAAAAACCGGAATCCAGTCTGAGCAGACCGATTTTCTTATCTCCGATAAAATGAAAAGTATCTTCCGGAAAGGCCCTGAAGTTATTTGCCATATGAGCGTCCCCCGGTCGCAACCGAAAATTGGCCGCCATTTCGACATCGGTAATGAAAGCGACGATGGGATGATGGGATGATGGGAGTTTCTGCCCGTTTATGTTTGTTGTATCCTTTTTTTGCACCTTGCCGGTCGCCATAACGGGTCAGTACGGAAGAATCAATATCCATCGTGAAACTGTCAAACTTAAGCCCGGAGAAAAACCAGTGGTACAGAGCGCCAGAGACCTTCAGGGTGGATTCCACAGTAAACTTATTGAAATAACGCTGAAAAGCCTTGTGTTCAGGCATCCGGTCCCAACCGAAAAGGCGTTGAAGGCTGTAATCAAAACGGGAGACATCCAACCGGGCGTAGCGATTGGCGCCACACCAAAGGGAAACCATAAGCTGTACAATAATTGCAAAGAATCATAACTCCTGTTCGATCCTTGCACGGGCAAGGGAAGACGGGCCAAAATATCCATAAAGCCCGATGAATGCAACATCTTCTTCAACAGGCTGATCCCGCTCCGGGAATTTATCTCCTGATCTGTAAAACGTAATTCCAAATCCTGCATGATTTATAAGCCGTTTTAGATGAATTATAAAAAATGAACCCCATAAATCCTTATGAATATCAAATTGTCACATCCGATAATATCTAATGGTGTCCATTAGAAATACAAACATGAAAATAATATTTTGTTCACACGATAGTTCTAATGGACATTTTGGGTTTATCTTTTTTTGCCTTATTCTCCGAATTTGAATATCACAGGAAGGCTTTGGATATTTGCCGAAAAAAAAATATCGGACAAAACGTTTCACATTACAGATTAGTTTTCACGAAATTACATGTTTACTATTAACAGGACGGGGTTCTGATCTTCGCGCGTATATTTTATTCGTTCTTTGATCATCTCTATTTCTTTCCTGCTCAAGTTTGCTTCGGCATACTCCATGATATCCGACGGCAAGAGTAAAATGACTAATTCGTTGTTTCGCAGGAATAAAAAATTTTGTTCCAGCAAATCAATCGGATATCCGGAAAGCAGTACGTCCTCAGTAATCATCGTAAAATCGCATACCGATTCTTTTTTCTCCTTCGATATAATAGAAAAATGACGCTTTTTATCCATAAAGTAAGCAAACAGATAGTTGCTTTCATATTCTGTGAACGACACTGTTCCATAAGGATAATCATATTTCCGTGCGTATTGTTCATAAAAATCAAGAACGTCCTGATAATTATTCTTGAAAAAAGATGCCGGAACACTTTTGCCAAGAATGTTTATTCTAAAAACAGGCGATATATCGTCATTTGATATATGATAGATCGTATCATTGAATATTGTGAAGAAATAAATGCCATCGCCATTTAATTTTTTACTGTAATGAATACCTGACATAACATGAAGATATTTCCATTCATATTCGCCAATCGGCAGGAAGTTACCAGTGATCTCATTCGTGCGCAGGTTTATTATCTTCACTTGATGCTCCGTGTTTTCTTTTTCATGTCCTATATATAAACACATTTTTTCAGGAGAAAGCAAATACATCTTGCTTGCCCAATAACCTAAATTTATCTGCTTCAACAGCTCTCCGGCCCATGTGTATTGATACAGGCATCTGTTGTTCCGGCTCAGGATCCAAACGGTATCTTCCGTTTCCAGTTCAAAGTCC
Organism: Tannerella sp.; assembly: GCA_031264155.1. GTDB lineage: Bacteria > Bacteroidota > Bacteroidia > Bacteroidales > Tannerellaceae > Tannerella. Next base: position 17,135 of record JAISEJ010000039.1, read on the forward strand.
GATATGCTGAGATATTCGCCGGGGCCTGTTCCCTGTTTTTGTATTTTCCCGATTAAGATACCTTCCTCATTAAATTTATACAAGGCATTTATATCGGAAATATAAATAAAATTATCTTTACGGAAAATCTTATTAATCATATGTAATAATGATTCCGACGTTGTCTCAAGGGGAATACATTCTACGGATGAAAAAATTTTCGAACTGTTTACTGCCTGAGCCGTCAAAGAACTTTGAACTACAGATAAACTGTCAATCTCTACGTTTGTATTTTCCCGTACACCGCATCCTGTAAACAGATGCAATAATATCACATAACGAAATAAATTAAATACTTTCATTCCTCCTTCTGACGCACGATGTTGAACTTGCGTGTGTGCTGACCGCTGAAGCGTCCCTTGCCGTGCATGGTGACGGTGGCTTCGCCGACTTCGATGTTGTTTTTGTAGGTTACGCTGAAATCGACGGCAAAGACGAGTTCCTCTCCTTCGTAATACATCACGGGAATCGGCGTGATTGCCTTTCCGGTGTATATCTGCGAGGGCAGCGGTTCCGTGACGGCGCCGGCAAGATTGATTTTGGCGGGCGAGAGCGCCGAATATTTCCTGCGGATGTCGTTCACCCCGTTAAAGAGGTTGACGAGCGCAGTCTGCACGGGTTCGGTGTTGACGGCGCGCACGGCGAGGTCGCATACGGCGTTCTAGTCTTCCGCAACGGTGTTCTTGAGGCCGGATGCCGACGGCAGTGCGGCGACATACTCCGCGAGCCTCTGATTGTAGAGGTTTGACAGTGTGGCGTTCTGCGTCGGGAGCGCGGTGAAAAGGTCGGCGATTGCGAGCGTCTGGGCAGCCTGCTTCAGCGTGGCGTCGGCCGAGTAGCGCGCAAGCATTTCGACGGTCATGGAAATCTGGCTCAGGAGCGGCTTTTTGTTGATGTCCCAGAACGGTTTCATGAAATGATCCAGGATTTTGCCGGCGGAGGCTTTGGCGGCAACGGTACTTCGACTGCCTGTCGTTATCGACCGCTTGATATCGTCCAGCGTAGCGTCGCAGACGTCGTTTGCCTGCTTTACCGGACCGGTGAGCAGACTGCTGTGCGGCTGCTCCATTTCGGTCTTCATTGTCTTGTTGTCTGCGCGCAGCTTGGCGACCCTCTTCACTCCCATATCGCCCAGAAGCGACACCTGCGGTTCAACAACAAACAGCGTCTCGTCCACGAGACCTGCGATGTTTGCCAGTTTTAGTTTGTTGGCACGTAAATGAAATAATTTAAATTTATCCATAATATACTGTTTTGAAATAAATATTCGGAATTAATTTCTTCCCTGTATTTCCCGTGAAGACTCCGGCGGGTTGTTTGCCCAAAGCATTTTTCCGGCTGATTTTGTCCTTTGGGCAAGTGCCCAAAGCATTTTTTCGATTGATTTTGTCCTTCGGGCAAGTGTCCAAAGCAATTTTCCGGCTGATTTTGTCCTTCGGGCAAGTGCCCAAAGCATTTTTCCGACTGATTTTGTCCTTTGGGCAAGTGCCGGTAAGGCAATTCTGTGTGATATATGGCGTTCATCGCATTATGTTCGTTATTTCAACTGTTATATACTGTTTTACTATTATGTATGATTCCTGAATATTAATCCGGCGCAAATGTAGTAAATTATATTTATATATGAACAAATTTTATTTTGAAAGTTTTTAATTCCACTGTTTTACGCCGCCGCCATTCAGGGATGCGAAAGAAACGGTGTGAATACGGTAATTGATTTTCGAGAGCGTGCGCTGAAGGTTCCATTCGAGCGAAAGGCGGTGCTGTTCGTCCTCTTTGAGGCGTTGAAATTCGCGAATAAGATAATACTTAAATTCGGCGCTCAACCATGAAGCAAACTCAAAGGCAATGTCCCTGTGTGCAAATGTTCCGCCGCCGTATCGACCGGCTTTAGAAAAGATACCTGTTGCACAGGTACTTTCTACCCGGCGTTTCGGGGTCAGAACAAACCCAACAGTCAATTATATTATTTCCCATTCCCGCGCCTCAGCCTGCGCCTGCCAGAGTTTTGCATATATGCCGTTGCGCCTCAGCAGCTCGTCGTGCGTGCCGGTTTCGGTGATTTGACCTTCGTCGAACACGAGGATGCGTTCCGCGGATTCGGCCATTTGCAAATGATGCGCTATCATCAGTACGGTGCGACCTTTCGAGAGCGTGGTGATTGCCTTTTGTATCAGCGCTTCATTCAGCGGGTCGATGTTGCTTGTCAGTTCGTCCAGCAGCAGGACAGGCGCGTCCTTTAAAAAGGCTCTCGCGATGGATATGCGCTGTTTTTCGCCTCCCGACAGGCGCGCGCCGTTCTCGCCGAGCATGGTGCCGTATCCCTCGGGGAGGCTCATGATAAAATCGTGAATCATGGCTTTTTTCGCGGCGTCTTCCACCTGTTCGCGCGTGGCGTCGGGATTGCCCGTGAGGATGTTTTCGTAAATGGTGTCGGCAAACAGGATAACGTTCTGCATCACGATACTGACGCCGGAAAGCCATTCGTCGTAATCCATCCGCCGGATGTCCGTTCCGCCCGCCTCGATGCTTCCCGATTCCACGTCCCAGAAACGCAGGAGCAGGTTCATCACCGTTGTTTTACCCGAGCCTGAAGCGCCCACAAGCGCGGTCAGACTGCCCTGCGGAAGATGAAAATCCACGTCTTTCAACGTGAATCCGTTCTCCCCGTAGCGAAAGTTCACGTGCCGGAAAGCGATATCGAATCCGCCGGGTTTAAGCGGCGTTTCGGGCTTTTCGACGGTCGGGGCGTTCAGCAGGCCGGATATGCGTCCGAAGGAGCTTTTTATCTGCGCCAGCGTTATGCGGTAGCTTTCCATGTTCGCAAAGGGGATATAAAAAAGCTGACTGAACACGATGAAATAGATAAAGTCAATAACGGACAGTTTGCCGCCTGCCGCCATCGCGCCGCCGGTCAGCGCCACGAGGGCAAAGCAGAGTTCAAACGGGATAAGATATTTTACCGAATCCTCTGCGCCCTGCCGCGCTTCGGCTTTACTGCTTCGTCCGAAACGGGCGGCGCTTTCCTTCACGCTGTTCTGAAAAAGCAGCCCGCCGGGAAAGGTTTTCAGCATGGGAATGTTTTTCGTGAACTCGACGAAACGCGAGACCATGATTCCAAGATTTCGCGCGTTTTCGTTTTTCAGGCGGAGCGCCTTTCCGAAACTCAGTTTCTGGGCAAGGAAGGATACGGGCAGCAGCGAGATCATCACAAGTCCCATTTTCCAGTTCAGGACAAAGAGGGCGACGCCGATAACAAAGGCGGTGATCATATCCGCCAGCATGTTTACGCCCAGGTGCGAGGTTGATTTTTGCAGATTATCCACATCGTCATGCACCACCGTGCTGATATTCCCGAGCTGCTCGCCGGTATAGAAGCCAAGCGAAAACTGCCTTAAACGGTGCACGACCCGTTCCTTGAGCTTCGTTTCCATTTCGAAACCGGCGATATGCGTTGTTATCAGGGATACCGTCGTGCAGATGAATTTCCCGCCCAGCAGCAGGGCAAAGCGGGTGATGTACGGGGCAAATGAAGCGTCCGGGTTTGCGAGCGCGCCGTACAGCATGTCGAAAACCGTCAGCAGGATGGCGGCGTAAATCAGCGCATTTCCGGTTTCGGCAAGGATGGCGCAAATCATGGAAACCCGTCCTTTTTTGCCGATGTAAGTAAACAGATTCCTTATCATGACACCCTCCTTTCCCTGATTTGCCAGTTTTCCGCCTCGCGCTGCGCGTGAATCATCGAGCGGTAAAGTTCGCAGCCGGCAAGCAGTTCGTCGTGCTTTCCCGACGCCTCGACCTGTCCGTGATTCATGACCGTAATCCGGTCGGCGCCGGCAACGGTATTCAGATGATGCGCGATAGCATTAAAATATGTATTATGCTAATTATAAATAACTATATATCAATAATATAAATCAAATATGTTTAACAACATACTTTTGATTATTTTTTCAGATTAGATAAAAATAAGCAATAA
>JAISEJ010000055.1 GCA_031264155.1 Tannerella sp.
TCTCTCTCTCTCTCTCTCTCTCTCTCTCTCTCTCTCTCTCTCTCTGCAAAGACCGTGCCAAACAGCACTTCTGCAGGGAGAAGCGACAAAATAATTCCACACTCGGCTTGAGATGCCGACCGAATCTCCAATTCTTTTATTCGTTCCCATTCGAGTATCATTTTCGTCGCACATTTGATGACAAATTCGATGTATTAGAATAGTCCGCCGGCATACTTCCGGCGGTTATACCGCTTTATAGAGAAGCGAGGAACCCTTTCGAGAGGGAAAAGACATTCCCAAACCCTATTGAACGGGTATATTCTCCAAAGTTGATTTCAGATATTCCCAAACCCGGCTTACCGACGGGATGCTCACGGCCTCATCGGGAGAATGGGGGTGCTTGAGGTCGGGGCCGAACGAAACCATATCCATGTCGGGATAGACGCCCTGGATAATCCCACATTCAAGACCGGCGTGCATGACCGTCACTTCGGGCTTCTTTCCGTACATATCCTCATATACTTTCCCCATAACCTTTAGTATTGGGGAATTAGCATCCGGTTGCCAGCCGTTATACGCTCCGCCATATTCAGTCTTTGCCCCGGCAAGTGAAAATACGCTTTCCAGCGAAGACAGCAACGCGGCTTTCCGGCTTTCGGACGAACTGCGCGCCAATATTTTTATTTCTATCAATCCTTCGGACGATTCGACGACAGCAAGGTTTGATGACGATTCGACAATGCCCGGAAAATCATGTAACATGGTAATAACCCCGTTTTGACATGCTTCCATCGAATTTATCAAATCATCCTGAATTTCTTCGGGTATAAGGGTAGACGGAGTATCCGCCATTTCGGCTGTAAAATTTATATTATCTTCAATGCCGGCATACTCGATGCGGTAAAGATCCTGATAATCGGCAACAAGTTCCCACAATGTTTCCGCATTATCTCTCGGAAGCGTAATAACAGCTTTTGTTTCGCGCGGTATGGCATTCCGGAGCGAACCGCCGCTTACGAACGCAAGGCGAGCGCCATAATCGCGTACGGCTTCTTTCAGGAAACGAAACATCAGTTTGTTGGCATTAGCCCGGCCTAAATGAATATCAACGCCGGAATGTCCGCCTTTAAGACCGGACAGGAACAGGCTCACGGCGACATCTCCCTCAATCAAAGGAGCGCCTTTCCTATACTGGAAAGAAACATTCAAGTCGGCGCCGCCTGCACAGCCGGCAAAGAGTTTCCCTTCTTCTTCCGAATCGCAGTTCAACAAAATCCTGCCCCGGACAAAACCCGGTTTCAAACCGTTAGCGCCGTCCATCCCGACTTCTTCATCAACCGTAAACAGCGCCTCCAACGGCCCGTGCCGCAAGGTATTGTCGGCCAGCGCCGACATTGCCATTGCCACTCCGATTCCATTATCTGCGCCAAGCGTAGTGCCACGCGCCTTAACCCAGTCGCCGTCAATATAAGCATTCACGGAATCCTTCAGGAAATCATGCGAGACATCGCTGTTTTTCTGAGGCACCATATCCAGATGAGCCTGCAGGGTCACGATTTTCCTGTCCTCAAAACCCGGCGTAGCAGGTTTGCGTATGATAACATTGCCGACTGCATCCTGTTTTGTTTCAAGGCCAAGATTATTTCCAAAATCGACAATAAATTGCGTGACGGCCTCCATTTGGCCGGTCGGCCTCGGTATTTGCGTAAGTTCATAAAAGTATCCCCATACCGATTGAGGATTGAGTGTCTTAATTTCTGTTGCCATGATTTCTGTTTTTAAAAGCCCAAAGTTAATAACTTTATTTCAATCATCCACATCAATGGGTATATTCCCGAATAAATTTACTGTTTTATGTATTTTCCGTCTCCATATTTTCATTTTTATTTGCTACCGACAAGGCCACAATACCGAACAAACCCGTCAGAATAACCCACACGGTCTGTATTGCAAAAACAACCATAGCAAAAGCGCCGGCATCGGAAACATCCGTTCCAAAAGCGACAAGCGTCGATATAACCATGAAATGCCATACGCCAATACCTCCCTGCACGGGAATCGCAACGCCTATACTGCTCATTGCAAAAGCAATCAGCGCTATGCGAACGCCTAAATCTTTCGTGAAGTCGAAAGCAAAAAAGGTGATATAAAAATAAAGAAAATAACCGCCCCATATCAATAGCGTCTGAATGAAAAAACGCGTCTTTTGCTTAATCTTCCATATACTCTTAATTCCCTCCCATATATTCCGAAACATTTCTATTATTTTCTTTACAATCGCCAGATGTTTCAACTTCACAAACACAAGCCAGAAAGTCAACAGCAAGACAGCCAGCCCCGCATACGTCCACACGGACGACGCCAGCGCATAGAGGGTCGAAATCATCGCGGGAGGATTTTCCGAGAAAAAATCCCGGAAAAAACTGATATTGAAAACGCATAAACATAAGGTGAGCAACGCAACCACCAGCGTATCCATTATACGGTCTACGAACAATGTGCCCAACAACTGTGCAAAAGGCACCTTTTCATATTTAGACGTGACGCCGCAACGCCATATTTCACCTATGCGCGGAAGCGCCATATTTATGGCATAATTACCCCAAACAGCGTATATTACATTCTTCCGGTTCACCCGTTTGCCTAACGAATCAATTAACATACTCCACCGCAAACCGCGTACCGTATTGGCAGCCAAGCCGAAAATCAGTGAAAAAAGTATGATGTCATAACGCACTCCTTTCTTCACTACATGTATAATATCGCTCAGATCCTGATTGCGGTACAGATACCATAATAAAATAATGCCCAAGGCTAAAGGCAGTAATATCTGAATAATCTTACGGAAGATTTGTTTGAAACTCATGCAATATTTAAATTATTTTTTTATCTTTGTACCCGCAAAGATAGCGCAAACCGAACGCAATGCAAAATAAAAATATTTTTTTGTTTCAAATTGCCTTTCGGAAGCCTGTTTTCCGCACATCGGAAAAGATAGCGAAATGTTCCGCTGCCGGAACAAAGCTATCGGGAAGAAAAATAAATTAAAAAAAACAGCATCAAACAAATTGAAAACTGATGACGATTATCCGGCCGAAAAAGTCTTTAGGACAGCATTTCCTGAAAGACCTTGGAATTGCGCAGCGTATAGCAGAAACGTTGTCCGCATATCATGGCTTACCCGTTTTGGAAGTAGGCCCCGGAACCGGTACGCTTACCCGCTTTTTGCTTAACGAAGGATATGACCTGTCTGTCGTAGAGATAGACCGGGAATCCGTCAATTATCTCAATCAACATTTCCCATCCCTTTCGGGACGTATATACACAGAAGATTTTCTGAAAATGAAACTGGAACGCCTGTATAACACAAAATTCTGTGTCACGGGCAACTATCCGTACTACATATCCAGTCAGATTTTTTTCAAAGTACTTGAAAACCGCGAACAGGTGACGTGCTGTTCCGGCATGATTCAAAAAGAAGTTGCCGAACGCCTTTCGGCAGCTCCCGGTAGCAGAAACTCCGGTATACTGAGCGCCCTGATACAACCCTGGTATGACGTAGAATATCTTTTTACCGTAAGTGAAAAGGTATTCGACCCTCCGCCGAAAGTCAAAAGTGCGGTTATACGCATGACACGGAATGACCGCACCGAGTTAGGTTGTAATGAAACGCTTTATAAGAAAGTTGTCAAAACATCATTCAACCGGCGACGAAAAACATTAAGAAATTCGATGAAGCCCTTGTTAGGCAATGATTGTCCGTATTTCACACTACCGATATTCGATAAAAGACCGGAACAATTATCCATCGAACAATTTATTGAATTAACATTAATAGCCGACAAATACCTAAACGAAACGGGTATAAAACCGGAACTATAAAACATTTGACGTCATGATTACGGAATTAACCAAAGAATATATAGATGACCTGAAAAACGTCATCAATAATAAAGACAAGAAACGGGCGACCGAAATACTGGAGAACCTGCATCCTGCCGACATTGCGGAACTGTACACGGAACTTACGCTAAAAGAAGCGATATACCTCTACCTTCTTTTAGACGGCGAAAAGGCTGCCGACGTCCTGATGGAACTCGAAGAAGACGACCGGCGCAAACTTCTGAAAGAATTACCCAATAAACTTATTGCAAAGCGCTTCATCAACGAAATGGATACGGACGACGCCGTCGAGTTGATGCGCGATATGGACGAAGAACGGCAGGAAGAAATCCTTTCGCATATCGATGACGTAGAGCAGGCGGGCGATATCATTGACCTGTTAAAATATGACGAGGACACGGCCGGAGGGTTAATGGGCACCGAGATGATTGTGGTAAACGAAAATTGGAGTATGCCCCAGTGCATCGAAGAGATGCGGAAGCAGGCCGAAGACGAAAACATGGACGAAATCTATAATGTATACGTCGTTGATGACGACGAACGCCTGCGGGGAGTTTTACCGCTACAAAAACTCATTACAAGCGCATCCGTCTCGAAGATAAGACACGTCATGCAGAAAGACCCCATTTCCGTGCAGGACAATGCTGCTACGGAAGAAGTTGTGGAACTGATTTCAAAATACGACCTTGTATCCTTGCCCGTGATTGACAGCATCGGCAGACTGTTGGGACACATAACGGTCGACGACGTGATTGATGAAGTAAAAGAACACCACGAACGCGACTATCAGCTAGCATCCGGTATCTCGCAGGACGTAGAAACATCGGACAACGTACTGATGCAAACCGTGGCGCGCCTGCCATGGCTCCTGTTCGGAATGATTGGCGGCCTGAGCAACTCCATGATTCTCGGCGGTTTCGAAAGCGGGTTTGCCGCCAATCCTAAAATGGCATTATTCATACCGCTTATCGGTGGAACCGGCGGGAATGTAGGCGTACAATCTTCGGCTATTGTAGTTCAGGGATTGGCAAACAACAGCTTAAAACATAACCAGATATTCCGGCAGGTATTCAAAGAGGCCGCAGTCGCCCTGATAAACGCAGCGATAATAAGCCTTATTGTATTCATTTACAACTATTGCACACTTGGTGATCACAATATAACATTGTCGGTATCAATCAGTTTGTTTGCCGTAATAATGTTTGCAAGTACATTCGGGACATTGGTGCCAATGATACTGGACAAATTCAAGGTCAACCCCGCCATTGCGACCGGGCCGTTTATCTCGATTACCAACGATATAATCGGCATGCTTATATATATGACCGCTACAACTATTCTAATGGGATAGCATGATATGCCGCATCGGGGAAGAGATTGAAAAGTTTGCCGGCGAAAAATTTTGCATTACACTCGGCTTGCACTATATTTGCATCGGAATTTAAATAACTTAATTATAAATATATTAAAAATTTTATGGCTACAACAGCAGATTTTAGAAACGGAATGTGCCTCAATATCGACGGCGTATATTATTTCATTATTGAATTTCTTCATGTAAAACCGGGTAAAGGCCCGGCTTTCGTACGCACAAAACTTAAAAACGTCATGACCGGACGTGTAATTGATAAAACATGGAATGCCGGCGTGAAGGTCGAGGAAGTTCGCATTGAACGCCGCCCGTATCAATTCCTTTATAAAGACGACATGGGGTATAATTTTATGCACCCTGAGACGTTCGAGCAAATATCCATACCGGGAGAGAGCATCGACGGCGTACAGTTCCTTAAAGACGGTGATACGGTAGAAGCAATGGTACATGCGGAAAGTGAAACAATCCTGACATGCGAACTTCCGGCTCATGTCATTCTTGAAGTCACATACACCGAACCCGGAGTAAAAGGTGATACCGCTACCAACACGCTCAAACCGGCAACCGTTGAAACAGGCGCGGAAGTTCGCGTTCCTTTATTCATAAATGTTGGTGAAAAGATAGAAATTGATACCCGAGACGGCTCTTACGTAGGACGCATAAGCTCCAAATAATATGGATAACACTCGAGGGAGGCTCAGTATAAAAGAGTTGGCGGCAGAAGACCGTCCGCGTGAGAAAATGCTGATTAAAGGAGTCTCCTCTTTGAGTGACGCCGAGCTTATTGCCATATTAATCGGTTCCGGTAACAACGAAGAAACGGCCGTTCAACTGTCACAGCGCATCCTGAACAGAGTTTCAAACAATCTCAACAAACTTGGGAAGCTATCCGTAAAAGAGTTAACGGATTACAAGGGTATCGGTCAGGCAAAAGCCATAACAATCGCCGCAGCCATGGAACTCGGACGGCGCAAAGGAGCGACCGAAGCGGTAAAACTCGAATCTATACGTACCAGCAACGACGCTTTCCTGCTGTTTTATCCCCTATTATGCGACATCCCGCACGAAGAACTGTGGATTGCGCTCACAAACAGCGCCGCTAAGGTTATCGAAAAAATAAAAATCAGTCAGGGCGGATTAAACGAATCATCCGCCGACCTGCGGTTCATAATGAAAGCAGCCATAAGCACGACTTGTCAGGGTATTATATTATGCCACAATCATCCGTCCGGGAACTTACATCCCAGCCGGCAGGACGATTCGTTGACGCTTAGGGTTAGCGAGGCAGCAAAACTTATGGGCATGCAACTACTTGATCACATCATCATAAGTGATAAAAATTATTACAGTTACGCTGACGAAGGGAAATTATAAAATGGAAAATGAATTTCTAAAAATAGAAGAAGAAATAGTCAAAGCGCTCAAGACCGTATACGACCCGGAAATTCCCGTAAACATATACGATTTGGGGCTTATCTACAAAGTTGATATTGACGAGGAAACGAACGTCCGTATCGACATGACATTCACGGCGCCCAACTGTCCGGCGGCAGACTTTATCATAGAAGATGTACGCCAAAAGACAGAATGTATTGACGGCGTTAAAAGTGCGCAAATAAACCTCGTTTTTGAACCCGAGTGGGATAAGGACATGATGACGGAAGAAGCGAAGCTCGAATTGGGTTTATTATGAATACGCCGCCTAAGAAAATATATTTCGCCTCCGACATTCATCTTGGCAATCGTTATATGCCAAACCCGTCAGATGCGGAAAAAAAATTAGTGCGGTGGTTGGACGGCATTAAAAACGATGCGGCTGCCATCTATTTTTTAGGTGATATTTTCGACTACTGGTATGAATACAAATATGTCGTGCCGCGCGGACATGTCCGCTTTCTTGGCAAACTGGCGGAACTGTCCGATGCCGGCGTGGAAATACATCTATTCACGGGCAATCACGACGTCTGGATGTTCGATTATTTGCCCGAAGAGACAGGGGCGGTGATCCATCGCGAACCGCTCACGGTCGAACTTTCCGGTCGGAAATTCTTTCTCGGTCACGGCGACGAAGTCGGCTATCGTCCGTTGACATACCGCATCATACAACGTATTTTCCGAAACCGCTTTTGTCAGTTTCTGTACGTGGCCATCCACCCGCGCTGGACATTCGGATTCGCCCGTCGCTGGTCGCTAAGCAGCCGCAAAAACGGGCTTGCCGCCGAAAA
>JAISEJ010000096.1 GCA_031264155.1 Tannerella sp.
CCCATCCGTACGGATCGTTACATTCAGCACATGCCCGCCCCCGTCGAAGTTTCCCTTAAAAGGACGCGCATATTCCAGACCGATAATGGTCGTTATCCCCGTCAAATCCGCCGTCAGCAGAAAATACTTGCCGGTATAGTTCGTTCCGCCATTGACCGCCGTGGCCAACGCCTCCATATCCGCCTTCGTAGAAATCAAATACGGATCGTTCACCGTCCCATCGCCGCCCGAGTACTGGGCAAATGCGCCCGCCGCCAAACACAGGCAGAGCGCCACTGTAAAAAACTTTTTTGTCATGATTCTTTTATTATTTTGTTTGTAAAATGCTTATGCTTCGATTGCGCCCTGATCTGCGCCATCTTCTTCCTTCTTCTTATTCGCCTCATACCGCCCGATATGCTCCGCATAAACCTCATTATAATGCTTGATAATTGCATTCAATTTAGGCACATAGGCCGTGTAATTGGCCTCCCCCTTCATAATAATCAACGCATTGATGCAATCAAACATAATCCGCATCGATTTTTCCACGCCCCGGCGGGCATGAAGCATATTATACGCAGGCTTTTTCGCCGTGTTTCCGATATAAAGGTCTGCCTGCTTGTCAAACGCCTTGTTTTTGGTATCCAAAGCCGTGCCCCAGCCTTGCAGACCGAGTTTTTCAACATCGTCTGTTTTTTGGTTTAAATCTTGAAGCAGAGAGGTAATCGCCGCCGTTTCAGCGTCATACGACAGGCTGGTCAGCGGTTCGGGATTGTTAAAACCGTCGATGATAATCATCAGGCGGCGGGCAGCAGCGGCCACGTCGGGCGTATAATGATGCCGCGCGGCGTTCACAGACGTGCGCAGACCGGTAAAAATTTCGTCCCGCTCGTGGTCGAGGCGGGCCTTTGTTTCCGTAATCTCGCTTTTGCGGATAAACTTATACGCCTCGTCCTCGTGATCATACCAGACAACAAATTCTTCGTACTGATTGTAGATGCCTAAAGAGGACGGATCCTCGTTGGTTGTCAAATCTTTGACTTCCGTCATAAACTGCATGTGTAGCGCATTGGGAAAGCGATACGATTGAATGGATTCAATTTTCAACATAATATTTTACTGTTAAAGGGTGAATGATTTTGTCTTTGTAAGGCTGATAAAGTCCGCCCGCAGTCACCGGCAGACCTCATCATCTGTGAGAAAGTCCCCCGACGCTCGCCGGCAGACTTGATCATCTGTGAGAAAGTCTGTCCGCGCTCGCCGGCGAATCTTCTCACGCGTAATAAAGTCTGTTTCGGGTTGTTGGCAGACTTTCTCACCTGTGGTAAAGTCTGTCCGCAGTTGCCGGCTGACTTTCTCAGATGTGGGAAAGTCCCGGTCGCTATGTCATCCGTTCCGGCGGAAATGTATGTAAGATGCTTATTTACAGACAATAAGTGGGCGGATGGGTAAGTGCGGAATTGACGTTACCCTTCCGGTAAAGGGCGTTTCCCGAAACGCTTCCGGTGGGCAATTGATCAACGATGTGATGAAAGTATTCATATAATACACTTTTATTTTTTTTTACGGGGCAAAGATAATGATTGTTTTTTATTTAGTACAAATATCTGAAAAAAAATCGGCAGATAATGATGAATGACATTGTTACAATAATATGCATTGCGGGGTGGGGCGGGGGGAAAAGACGAATAATCGCTTATCCTTCCTCTTTCCGGTTACACAGATATCCGGCATGTTCCGCGGAAAGGTTCTCAGGGTAAATGTTCCGATGATGGTTCCCGTAGCTTTTCCTTTATAATTCTCCCCTCAAATTCGCTGCCTTATTTAAAAAAAAAAGGATGTCGCTCTTTTGAGACATCCTTCTTAATATCGCTTATTGTTAAATTAATTACAATTTAGGGCCTGCGGAAACTAAAGCCTTACCGGTTTCGGCGCCGGTAAATTTATCAAAGTTTTTGATGAAGCGTCCTGCCAGGTCTTTCGCTTTTTCTTCCCATTGAGCGGCATTGCCGTATGTATCGCGCGGGTCAAGGATTTTCGGATCGACACCCGGCAATTCCGTCGGTACAACAAAGTTGAAATGAGGAATCGTTTTTGTCGGAGCCTTGTCGATGGAACCGTCAAGGATCGCATCAATAATGCCGCGGGTATCTTTGATAGAGATCCGTTTGCCGGTGCCGTTCCATCCGGTGTTTACCAGATAGGCTTTCGCTCCCGACTTCTGCATTTTCTTAACCAGCTCTTCGCCGTATTTTGTAGGATGCAAAGAGAGGAAAGCTGCGCCGAAACAGGCCGAGAAAGTCGGGGTAGGTTCGGTAATGCCGCGTTCCGTTCCGGCTAATTTTGCCGTGAATCCGGAAAGGAAATAATATTGCGTCTGTTCCGGGTCGAGGATGGATACGGGAGGCAATACGCCAAACGCATCAGCCGAAAGGAAGATTACTTTTTCGGCAGGCCCTGCTTTAGATACCGGCTTAACGATGTTCGTAATGTGGTTGATAGGATAAGAAACGCGGGTATTCTCAGTAACCGATTTATCTGCGAAATCGATCTTGCCGTTGGCGTCGACCGTAACATTTTCCAGCAACGCATCGCGTCTGATGGCCTGATAAATATCCGGTTCGCTTTCTTTGTCCAGGTTGATAACCTTGGCATAGCATCCGCCTTCGAAGTTGAATACGCCTTCATCGTCCCATCCGTGTTCGTCGTCGCCGATCAACAGGCGTTTCGGATCGGTTGACAGGGTTGTCTTGCCCGTACCCGACAAACCGAAGAAGATGGCTGTGTTTTTGCCTTTCATATCCGTGTTTGCGGAACAGTGCATAGATGCCATACCTTTCAGGGGTAACAGATAATTCATGTACGAGAACATGCCTTTCTTCATTTCGCCGCCATACCATGTATTGAGGATGATCTGGATTTTTTCGGTCAGATTGAATACTACCGCCGTTTCGGAGTTCAGTCCTAATTCCTTGTAGTTTTCAACTTTTGCTTTCGAAGCGTTCATGATGACGAAATCCGGTTCTCCGAACGAAGCCAGTTCTTCAGCGGTAGGACGGATAAACATGTTTGCGACAAAATGAGCCTGCCATGCTACTTCCATGATGAAACGGAGTTTCAGTCGGGAATTTTCGTTTGCGCCGCAGAAAGCGTCAACAACGAAGAG
>JAISEJ010000198.1 GCA_031264155.1 Tannerella sp.
GAAAGGATGCTCAAAACCGGACAGCGTACCCTGAAGGGGACTCTCATAATGGGGATTAAATGCACGACTTTTACGCTCTTTTTTCATATTTCCTTGCATTAGAACACAACAAATATACATAGAATATAGTAAATATCAATGCATTGAATGTTTTTTAGCAGACCCTATTTATGTACGTCATAATTCGGGGAGACTATCAGGAAACACTGTCATATCCGTTTATTCGTCGTCGGTAATAACCGAGAACTCCCCTATTCCACCGGCTACGGCTCTATCGGCAAGGCGTACGGCCGTGAAACGCACATCGCGTCCTTTCACGGGAGCAAATCTTATCTCCTGCATCACCGGATTATTCACGATATTGGAAAATTCTCCCTCTGCAATTTTACGCCCGTCGATAAACAGCCGGTAAGAGGTTATATAGTCATTGGCGTCACGCCGCTGGCTTGGCGTATAGCGGAATCCGGATACAATCGCAGCCTCCGTCAGACGAAAGGCAAGCTCCGGTTTCCCTTTCGGCAGGCGATAAACGGAATAGCCGTTACCGTCAAATACAACTCCAGCCGCTTTTTCTACGGAAGAATCCAATTCGTAAAATGAAGCCGGAACATCAAATTCACAAACGGCCACAGGACTCCACTTATCCGATAATTTATCATAAGAAGCGGCGCTGACAATCCCTTTGCGGGCAAATTCAAACGGTCCGGCATACAACGTCGACGATTCATCGGGTTTGCTGCCATCCGTCGTATAATATACAATTGTATTCACATCATCCGAACTTATCGACACAAGACTCGCCGCATCACGACCGACCGCGGGTTCTACTACCAGCGAAGGCGCCAGGTAAGCTTCGACATTGTTTATACATAAGGGTCCGCGCGCATCAAGAAAACGTATCCGCATCTTTTTCGCTTCCACCGTTTTAAAACGAACGATCCTCTTATATCCGACGGTCGTCGTCGAATCGACGGCATTCACGGCTTTCCATTCGCCATTGAGGTTCGTTTCAATAACAAATTTCCGCACACGCTGCCCGAGCGGGATATATTCCTGTATCAGTACGCGATTAAGATTTGTAGGCTTAGGAAATGTAAAAGTAAGCGTTCCGCCGGCAACCCCGTCATCCGTCGCCCAGTAAGTATCCCAGTCGCCATCCGGTACGTTTTCGGCGGCGAACTTCCGTCCGCGCACATTATCCGCTTCCACTTTCACTCCTTTCAGAAGATTATCCTTCAAATCGTTACGTATCGTTTCCGCCCATTCCACAACGCGCGCCGAATCAACAGGATGTATACGTCCGCTCAGTGCAACCGGAAAATTAAGTATAAGATTCGCATTATGGCCGATGCTGCGATAATAAACGTCCGTCATCTGCTTGAGCGTCTTCACTTGGTGATCTTCGCGGGCATGATAGAACCAACCCGGACGAACCGACACATCAACTTCTCCGCCCAGCCATTTGGAAGCATTCTCATCTCCCCACTGGCTACCTCCATAATCATAACCGTAAGCCGGCTCCGAATCATAAATGCTCCATTGCGTATCGCCGGCCCATCCGCTTTCATTTCCTATCCACCTTATATCGGGAACGGTACCCCCGAAAATCATAGCCGCAGGATGCTTCTCCTTTATTATCTCGCGCGCTTTCTCATAATTATAATACGTTTTTGCCTCGATGGAACGCCGTTCATTGGCGCCGCCATACCAGCCCGTGCCACCGTTAGCCCCGTCAAACCAAAATTCAAACAGCGGGCCATAATTGGAAACAAGCTCCCTTATCTGGTTATGATAAGTTTCGACATAGTCGGGCTTCCCGTAACCGGCATTATGACGATCCCACGGCGAAAGATAAACGCCGAATTTAAGCCCGTAACGTTTACACGCTTCCGAAAGTTCACGGACGACATCCCCTTTTCCGTCTTTCCACGGGGAATTTTTCACGCTGTATTCCGTCGTTTTCGTAGGCCACAGGCAAAAACCGTCATGATGCTTCGTGGTTATAATAACCCCTTCCATTCCTATCTCTTTAAAGATTTTCACCCATTGCTCACAATTCAAATCCTCGGGATCGAATGTCGAAGCCGGAGTGTCACCGAAGCCCCATTCAAGGTCGTTAAACGTATTAAGACCGAAATGCACAAAAGCATACATCCCGGTTTTGTGCCAGGCAATCTGCTCAGGCGAAGGGACAGGCATCACAGGCTGAACCGGCTCCCCGTCATCCCCGCAAGCGATCAAAAAAAACAAAATAGAAAATAAAACAACTCGCTTCATAATTCATAATTCATAATTAACAAAACTCCCGGCCTGCTCTCATTCACCTATTATTTTAACAAGAACCCGTTTACGGCGTTTTCCGTCAAATTCGCCATAGAAAATCTGCTCCCACGGCCCAAAATCCAGCTTGCCGTCAGAAACGGCAACAACAACCTCGCGCCCCATAAGCGTACGTTTGATATGAGCGTCGGCATTATCTTCAAAACCATTGTGCCGATACTGACTATAAGGCTTTTCGGGAGCTAATTTTTCTAACCATACTTCGAAATCATGATGCAGTCCGCTCTCGTCATCATTGATAAAAACACTTGCGGTTATATGCATCGCGTTACAAAGCAACAAACCCTCCTTTATCCCGCTTTCACGCAGGCAATCCTCTATAACAAGCGTGATGTTAATCATTTGCCTGCGACGGTCGATTTCAAACCATAATTCTTTTCGATACGATTTCATATTATAACATTTAATCATTAACTTTTAATGTATTCCGCCGCAAATTCCGGTGATATATAATTCGAATAACTGCAACAAACTTCCGCAGACAAATCAATCCCGCATTGAATCACTTTTGCCCAGTCTTCTTCCGTCAATCCCGGTATATCACGGCAGCCGATATCATATTTTATCAGACCATAGACAATACCTGCATTAAAATTATCACCTGCGCCAATCGTGCTTACAGGAGTTATTTTTTTTGAATCAAAATGCGCAGTTATGCTGTTTGCATAAAGGTTTACACCCTCTGCGCCATGCGTAGTCATAAAACAGCTACAGTATCGTTTTACGATTTCCGAAT
This sequence comes from Tannerella sp., assembly GCA_031264155.1. Classification (GTDB taxonomy): domain Bacteria; phylum Bacteroidota; class Bacteroidia; order Bacteroidales; family Tannerellaceae; genus Tannerella. The sequence goes on from JAISEJ010000198.1 coordinate 3,077, forward strand.
AGACTTTGTTCATATCCTTTTTTTCGTACAAATTGCAGAAATCCTCATCCGAGCCGCGCACAATCGTCGCATATTCACAATTTTCAGAAACAATCCCGCGTAACCGATTACGGTCGGACTTGTGAGCGGACCGGAAATTAGGATCATAATATATCAAAGCCTTGCGTTTTTTCGCCTCTTTTAAAAATTCCACAAAACGATCCCGGTATATGAGATTCAGTGCGTAAAACGAACCAAACACAAAAATATCATTCTCATTTATCTCCGGGAAAGGCATGTTCAATCTTTCTTCCGGATAATCGGTATGGAATATATATTCTGCATTCTTGTCCGCTCCGAGAAAGGCAAGGGAAACAGGGCTTTTACGCCCCTCAAACCGGTCTATGTAATCCGTATTAATCCCATTTCCGGTCATAAAATCACAAACCATATTCCCTACGCGGTCATCACCTGCTTCGCTGATAAATGTCACGGGAACACCCATGCGACTCAACGAAACCATTCCATTCAAAACCGAACCGCCAACAACCGACCGTTCCGGCTGCCCGTTCTCAAAAATTATATCAAGTATCGTCTCCCCTATTCCTATAACTTTACGCATATCGAAATATTTTTAATATTTGCACTGCTCACGGCTTCTTTCACCAAGATATCCGCCATGATGACGTTTCGCATAGTCCTTACTCGTAAAACCGATCTTCTTCATTATGCTAACAACAAGCATATCACCGATAACCGTCATAACCGTAGTCGAAGTAGTCGGCGTAAGACCTAACGGACAGACTTCGGCCGGCGCACCCGTCAACAGGCAAACATCGGCCTCTTTCGCCAAAGGACTATCCGGGTTTGACGTGATGACGATAAACTTAACATCCGGCACCAAACCGCGTGATAAACATACGAGTTCTTCCAGTTCACGCGTCTTGCCCGAATTAGAAATCAACAGCATAATATCATTTTCGCGCATAATGCCTAAATCGCCGTGTTGCGCCTCACTGGGATGAAGGAAGAATGCGGGCGTTCCCGTTGAACTGAATGTAGTAGCCACATTCATCGCTATTTGTCCCGCCTTACCCATACCGCTTATAATCAATGTCCCACCTCTCTTATGAACGGATTCAAATACCAGATCAACTGCTTTTTCATAAGATTCCGTAACGGGTATATTGCGAACGGCTTCGGCCTCTCTATCTATAATAGACTTAATTTCTTCATACATGATAAAATACATTTTTCATAGCGGCAAATATACAATTTTTTTTCTATTCGTACATATTATTTATTTTTTCTCGTATCTTTGCGAGCACAACGAAAAAATTTATCAAGGAAATAAAATACGTATGAAAAATAAATTTATCTGCAGATTCCTCACCGTATGTTGCTTATGTATCATAATCAGCGGATGTGGGAAACCCGATAAGTTCACAGTCAAAGGCATCGTCGCAGGAGCTACCGGACAAACTTTGTATCTCGAAAATACCGGATTATCAACCGTTACGCCCATTGATTCTTTCAAACTAAAGCCTGACGGCAAATTTTTATTCAAGCAAAAACGTCCCGAATACCCGGATTTTTACCGTTTGAAATTAAAAAATCAAACGATTCCGATTCATTTCTCCATTGATTCTACCGAAACAGTCACATTTATCGCCGACGCCCATAGTTTTGCCACTTCGTATACAGTCGAAGGCTCTGAAAACAGCAAGGCTATCAAGGAAATAACCCTGGCCCAAATGGACGCAAACCAGGAAATTCACAAGTTGCGCGACAGTTACGGAATGAATCTGATTCCCGATACCACCTATCAGGAAAGCGCATTAAAAGCCATAAAATCCTATAAAGACATTGCTCTCAAATACATATTCGGCGCGCCGGCTTCCCCGACTGCATATTTTGCACTGTTCCAGCAAATCGACGGATTATGGTTCTTCGATTTATACGACAGAACGGATTCAAAAGCCTACGGCGCCGTAGCGACAAGCTATAAAGCATACTATCCGGAAAGTCCGCGTTCCAAACAACTCGAATCGCTGGCGCTCCAATCCTTGCGGGTCACACGCGGAGAACGCAGAAGCGGCCTAAATCTGGAGGATGCGAAGGAAGTTAATTTTATTGACATTGATCTGCCGAATATAAATAACAGTAAGATAAAATTGAGCGATATAGTACAGGGGAAAGCCGTACTTGTAGTTTTCACGGCATATCAAACGGATTGGTCTCCCGCATTTAATATAAAATTAAACGAACTGTACAATAAATATAAAGAACGCGGATTCGATATCTATCAGGTATCATTAGACAGCGACATGCATTTCTGGAAAAATGTGGTGTCAAACATACCCTGGACAAGCGTACGCGACCCCCAATCAGTCTATTCATCCATTGCCGCCATTTATAATGTCAGGCAACTTCCGGCATTATTCCTTATAAATAAAAAGGGAGAAATGTCCAAACGCATAGAGTCTATCGAAGCAATAGAAAATGATATAAAGTCAGTGTTATAAAAAATATGTTATAAAGCATCTTCATTTGATTTGTTTATTCAAATTTTTAGATGTATTTTTGTCCCAAAATTATGACAAACTTGAGTTCCGGCTATCAATTGTTGGCCGGGATTCTTTTTTTATCCACTAAAAAAGGAGATAAAATTATGACTGTTACTTATATGTCGGAAGAAGGCTATAACAAAATTTTAGCCGAAATTAATTATTTGGAATCGGTAAAACGCCCGGAGATATCCGCACAAATAGCGGAAGCCCGTGATAAAGGCGATTTGTCGGAAAACGCAGAGTATGATGCCGCACGCGAAGCCCAAGGCATCCTCGAAGCTAAAATCGCGCAACTGAAAGGCATGATTTCTAATGCTCGTCTTATTGATGAATCACAACTGAAAACGGATGTGGTGCAGATCATGAACAAGGTCAAAATAAAAAATACAAAGACAAAAGCGGTCATGTCGTACACGATTGTATCCGATTCGGAAGCGAATCTCAAAGAGAACAAAATTGCCGTCAGCACGCCTATAGCGCAAGGACTTATAGGTCGAAAAGCGGGCGATAGAGTGGATATAAAAGTGCCGTCCGGAACTATGAGTTTCGAAATCCTTGAAATATCTTTAGGCGTATAAACATAAATTGATAACAGCTATGGCATCCATATTCAGTAAAATAGTTGCAGGGGAAATACCAAGTTATAAAATCGGAGAAAACGATGAGTTTTTCGCATTTTTAGATATCAATCCGGTTACAACGGGACATACGCTTGTCATCCCCAAAAAAGAAACGGATTACATTTTCGATATCGACGATGATGTGCTTGGGCGCATGATGATCTTTGCAAAAAAAATAGCGGTAGCGATTAAAGAAGCCATCCCTTGTACGAGGATCGGCGTCACCGTTATGGGATTGGAAGTTCCCCACGCCCACATACACTTAATCCCCATAAACAAGGAAGCGGATATGTTTTTCTGCAACCCGAAACTCAAACTCACACGGGAAGAATTTGAAGCTACGGCAGAAAAAATAAGAGCGTTACTATAATAAAAACAGTAAGAATACGTTATGACATCGTGTATTTTTGTAATTTTGCGGCCAAATAAAAACAATATATAGAAATGAAAAAATTTCAATTAGCTAATAACATTACCGGCGGGCTCGTTTTTTTGATTGCCGCAACGGTTTATTTAATGACGATCGAACCGACAGCAAGCTTCTGGGACTGTGGAGAGTTCATAATATCGGCATATAAACTTGAAGTGGGACATCCGCCCGGAGCGCCGCTATTCATGTTAGTCGGAAACATCTTTTCCCATCTGTCGGATATGACCAACGCCGCCAAAATGGTTAATTCAATGTCGGCCCTGTTCAGTGCGCTGACTATTTTATTTCTTTTCTGGACGATCACACATCTTGCAAGAAAATTGATTGTTAATAATGTCGAGAAAATGGCGCTGTCACAGACCATCCTTATCCTTGGCTGCGGATTAGTCGGCTCCCTTGCCTATACGTTCAGCGATACATTCTGGTTCAGCGCTGTCGAAGGCGAGGTTTACGCTTCGTCATCATTATTCACTGCCGTAGTCTTCTGGCTCATCCTCAAATGGGAGGAGCACGCCGACGCACCGCACGCCGATCGCTGGATCGTACTTATTGCCTATCTGATGGGGTTGAGTATCGGCGTCCACCTATTAAATCTGCTTTGTATTCCGGCCATCGTACTTGTTTACTATTATAAAAAATTCCCTAATCCGACACTTCAAGGTACACTATTCGCATTATTGATATCATTCGTCATGATTGCAGTAATGATGTATGGTATTGTCCAAAGCCTCGTTGAAGTATGCGGCTGGTTTGAACTGCTATTCGTGAATGTATTAGGCATGCCTTATAATTCAGGAGTATTCGCTTATATGATAATTATTACGGGAGTATTGATCTGGGCGATATGGGAAACCATGCGCGAGCAGATTAATGAGCGCCGCATGAAAATCGCATTCATTCTTTCCATAACGCTTATCGGAATACCTTTTGTCGGTAGCGGATATGCTTTAGGTATTATCATTATCGCAGCGCTGACTATATTCATGTTCCGGTATAAAAAAATAAACATCAAGGCGATAAACACAATCCTTGTATCCTTAATGGTCATTCTCATCGGATATTCAACTTTTGCATTGATACTTATCCGTTCAACAGCAGATACACCGATGAATCAGAATAAGCCGAGCGATATCTTTACACTCCGCACATATCTTGCACGTGAGCAATATGGTGAAACGCCGCTTCTATACGGGAAAACTTACGTATCGGAAGAGAAACGGGAAATGAAAGGAAATTACAGCGTTCCGGTCTTTGAATCCGGCGTTCCGACATGGACGCGCGTTATAAAAGAAAATTCGGATGAAAAAGACCATTACTTTATATCTTCAAGAAACGAGCGAAAAGTATTCATCGAAGAAACATGCATGCTGTTCCCGCGCATGTACAGTTCTGTGGACGAAGGTCACATTACGGGATACAAAGAATGGGGTGAAGTCAAGGGTACGCCGGTCAAAATAAATACTCCCGGCGTTGAAGCGAAAACGGTTATGAAACCGACATTTGCCGAAAACCTGCGCTTCTTTTTCAATTATCAATTGAACTTTATGTACTGGCGCTATTTCATGTGGAATTTCTCAGGGCGTCAAAATGATATGCAGGGATATGGCAATATTATGCACGGAAACTGGATAACGGGAATAAAATTCCTTGACAAAGCGCGTCTTGGCCCCCAGGATAACATGCCTCTCGATATTACGGAGAACAAAGCCCATAACGTTTTCTACATGCTTCCCCTGATACTTGGAATCATCGGAATTTTAGTCCAGGTGCTAAGGAAAGGTGAAACGGGCATACAAAGTTTCTGGGTCACCTTCTTCCTGTTTTTCATGACAGGTATCGCTATTGTTTTATACCTCAACCAGACCCCTCTCCAGCCTCGTGAACGGGATTATGCTTATGCCGGTTCATTCTATGCATTTTGTATCTGGATAGGTATCGGGGTAATCGGCATCGCCCAACTGTTGAAAAAAACAAAATTGCCTTCGGTCGTTGCGGCTACGGCTGCATCGCTGATATGCCTCCTTGTGCCGGCACAGATGGCCTCCCAGACATGGGACGACCATGACCGTTCGGGACGTTATGTAGCACGCGATATCGGACGTAACTATCTCGAATCGTGCGACCCCAACGCGATTATATTTACGCATGGAGACAATGATACATTCCCGTTATGGTATGTGCAGGAAGTCGAAGGCGTCCGCACAGATGTACGCGTATGCAATACAAGTTACCTCCAGACAGACTGGTATATTAACCAGATGAAACGTCAGGCTTACAACTCCGATCCTTTGCCGATATCATGGAACTATAAGGATTACCTGCAGGGCAAACGCGACGTGGTTTATATAATACCCCCGGCCGACCGGCCGATGGGGCCCATAGGAGTAAGCACTGCCCTCAGCTTTATAAAAAGCGACGATGACAAACATAAATTCTCAACCGGGTATGCAATGCTTGATTATATTCCTTCTTCCAAGTTTGTGATTCGTATAGATTCGGCCAACATTGTGAAAAACAATACCGTAAATAAGGAATACGAACCTTATATCGAAAAAGAAATAGTCTTCAATTTTGATGGAAAAAGCTATATTACGAAGGTTGATTTGATTACGATGGATATGGTCAATACAAATAAATGGGAACGACCGATCTATTATGCATCTTCCATACCCGGAAATCTCTACGGTTATATCGGCAATAATCTACAGAAAACAGGGCTGGCCTTCCAGTTAGTGCCTATGAATACAGCGGAACATGATATTTCCGTTAACTCAAAAAAGATGTACGACAATATCATGAACAAATTCAAATGGGGCGGGATTGATAAGCCGGGAACTTATCTTGAAGAAAACACCATGAGGATGTGCAAATCATATCGTCAGGTTTTATTTGCCGATCTTGCCGAAACGCTTATAAAAGAAGAAAAGATTGACAGTGCAATCAAAGTGCTTGACCGTTGCATGGAAGTGATGCCCGAAGAAAACGTGCCTTACGACCTTTCCGTTTACCCGATAGCCAGGCTTTATTTTTCTCTGGGAGAAGTAGAAAAGGCAAAATTTATCACCGCAAAAATGGTAGACAGGTGTATGATCGAAGTAGACTGGATGCTTCGTCTCAAACCGTCACAGCGTGAAGCCTTTATACGGAATATAAATTATAACCTGGCAATCATGAGGGATATTCTGTCAGTCAGTTTACAATATGATAAAGATTTTGCCCAATCGTATGTTGAACGGTTCAATAAATACTCATCACAACTTGAATCGGTTCAAAAGAAACAATAAACGATGTTAATCGAACAGCCTCCCCGGATTTACCGCTGGTTATTTCCGGGGGCTTTTTGGCGAATACCTTCGGCAAAAGGACAGAAAAAAAGCGTATACCTGACTTTCGATGACGGCCCCATTCCGGAAATGACCCCATGGATTCTTGATACACTCGATAAATACGGGATAAAAGCCACTTTCTTTTGTGTCGGGGAAAATGTAAGTAAACATCCCGAACTGTACCGCATGTTGGCGGAACGCGGTCATCGTACCGGCAATCATACGTTCAATCATATACAGGGAATAGGCTACATGTCGAGGAATTATATCCGTAATATTGCGAAAGCATCCGAATATATTGACAGTGATCTGTTCCGGCCTCCACACGGACACATGCGCTTTTCGCAAGTACTAAGGCTGCGCAAACTTTTCAAAATAATTATGTGGGATGTGGTAACCCGCGATTACAGCCCACACATGACAGCCAAAGGCGTCTTTAATAATGTAAAACGCTATACGCGTAACGGTTCGATAATCGTTTTTCATGACTCGCTGAAAGCTATCGGCCGAATCGAAGAAGCCCTTCCCAAATCCATCGAATGGCTTTTAAACGAAGGATATGAATTTAGATTGTTTAAACCGTAACAACGATCTCCCGTATCTTATAAACCAGCTCCATCCAGACCCAATAACGCAAAGCTTTTCCAACAAACATCGAAACGGCAACAATCCAAATGTTAGCCCGCATAAAACCCAGTGTGACAGCAATAAAATCACCTATGCCGGGCAAAAAAACAAAAAATCCTATCCACGAACCTTTATTCTTTATCCGCTCCCGAATACGCTCCAATCTGTTTATATCAAGACGTAGATATTTTTTTATCCATTCCATTTTACCAAGCATTCCCAGCCAATAACAGGTCATGCCGCCGAGAAAGTTACCGATAGTCGCGGCAATCATACAGGGCCAGTATGATGCGCCGCTCACAAGCACGCCGGTCAACACCACTTCCGAACTGAACGGCAAAATCGTCGCAGCGAGAAACGAGGCTACAAAAACGCCTACATAACCGTATTCTATCAGGAAATCCATAAACGTAACAGGAAAAAAGTAAGCCAGTTCAACAACATCAAATAATACAGGACAAACCGAAATACACGTCTGATACTTTCCAGAAAATAAGCTATCAGTACGGACGAAGGAAGATAAAACAACATCTGAAACGAATCCGGATCCTCTCCGTACAATAACATCAAAATCAATGACCAGACCGACATATCAAGCAAAAAGGATAGAATCCGACGCACACGTACACTATTACTATACACATTTTTCCTGACATGGAAAAATGACCCTATAAAAACTAAAATGAAAACAAGCGAACCTGCCCGGTAATATTTAAACATTTCCGCCGACAAAATTTTAAAACTAATCAATCCCTTATATAATGATGCAAACATGGAAAAATCGCGCTTCCATAAACACCATGCACTTACAATCCAGTAGACGACAAGCGCTCCGGTAAGCAAAGCCATAAAACTCTTCATATTCAGCGAACGAAAGCGGTACATGCCGATCCAAAAGAGCGGGATAAACCATAATACCTGCGGCATAAACAAACCCGCAAAGCCTGTTAACACTCCCGCATTAAAAAAACTTCCGACTGCTTCAGGCGACTGATACGATTTGAAAAGTTCATAAAGTGCAAACACAAGACATATCGCAACAACTGCAACTTCTTTTACCGGCAGCAAGCCCGCATTCGTGCTTATCAATAACAGTAACAACATGAGCGGTAAGCGCGTACGTTCCCGGATAAGCATCTCTATATCACATACACGCTGCATCACATAGGAAACAATGATCATCATAAACAAACCTGTCGAACAGGCAAATAACCTGTTATTAAAAAACTCGCCGGCAAGTGCCCATAAAGGCATTGTCCTGTCATTCTTTTCCGGAGGCAAATCAATTGAATACAGATAATACAAAACCCAACACAATAAACAGACCATGACAGTCAGCGCCATCAACGGCCGGTCGTCCGATAATGACCGTAATTGTTTATTTGTAACACGATAACGCATATTGACTTATTCCATACTTTCGACATCCGTAATCAGGAGCGTACCTGTAAGACCTCAAAATCAAATATCAAAACCGATATCGCTACGGAAATATTTCTTATCAAACCGGATTGCATCAGCTCCCGCAAACGATGTGGACAGCGCGTCCTCTTTCGTCGCGCCGTAGGAACTGACCGCAAGGACTCGTCCGCCGGCCGTATAAACCTTACCGTCCTTCATCGTCGTCCCGGCATGAAAAACCATACTTCCCGGCGGCACATCCTCCAGTCCGCTTATTTCTTTTCCTTTTTCATACGCTTCAGGATAACCTCCGCTGACAAGCATAACCGTTACGGCCGTACGCGGATCTTCCCGCAAGTGCCGCTCTCCGAGATCGCCGCGGGCAACGCCCTCAAGCAAATCAACCAGATCACTCTGTATACGTAACATCACAACCTCCGTTTCGGGATCGCCCATCCGACAGTTATACTCGATGACCACAGGCTCTCCCTCTACATTGATAAGACCCAGGAAAATAAACCCTTTATAATCGATCCCTTCTTCCTTCAGGCCGTTGACTGTCGGACGAATGATTCGCTCATCCACTTTACGCATAAACGTTTCATCCGCAAAAGGAACAGGTGAAACAGCACCCATTCCTCCCGTATTCAACCCTGTATTTCCCTCGCCGATACGCTTATAATCTTTCGCTACCGGCAATACCTTATAGTCATTTCCGTCCGTCATGACAAAAACCGAACATTCCACGCCGTCCAGGAATTCTTCGATCACAACCGTCCGGCTTGCATCGCCAAACATGCCTTGCAGCATATTACTCAACTCGTCGGCAGCTTCTTCCAACGAATCTATGATAAGTACGCCCTTACCGGCAGCCAAGCCATCGGCTTTCAGCACATAAGGAGCCTTCAACGTATCAAGAAATGCAATACCTTCGTCAAGTTGCCCGGCGGTAAAACTCCTGTATCGCGCCGTAGGAATATGATGGCGCATCATAAAAGCCTTCGCAAAATCCTTGCTTCCCTCAAGGCGCGCACCTAATCTGCCCGGGCCTATTACTGGAATGTCCGACAACGCCTCATCCGCTTTAAAAAAATCATATATGCCGTTGACCAGCGGATCTTCAGGCCCTACAACGACCATATCAATTTCATTTCCAAGCACAAATTCCCTGATCCCGGCAAAATCATTCACTTTTATGTCGACATTCGTACCTGCGGCAAATGTGCCTGCATTACCCGGCGCTATATATAGCAGGGAGGTTTTCGGACTTTGCGCGATTTTCCAGGCTAATGCATGCTCACGCCCTCCCGAACCTAATAACAAAATATTCATCTTTATCTATTTATTAATTTAAAACTCAACTGTTCACCAATCCTCACGCTCAACAGGCTTTCAATCCTCATAATTCTTATTTCTAAAAGATTTGCGATTCCGATCGTACGGCTTGCGCTCCCTGCTCAAAGGCCTGTTCTCTTTTTTAAAAGGCTTATTCTCCCGGTTACACGGTTTCCTGTCTTTCGGATATGGCTTTTTATTTCCGTCCGATGATTTGGAACTTTTAGCGGCGATTCTTTCTTCTGCAAATTTCCGGTTTTTAAACGTCCTGCCTTCATCATTTTCCCGGGATGCCCTACCCTTCGCTTCATACTCGCCTTTTCCTTGACGTTCCCCGCGCCCGTCCCGTCGTGTACTGTTTTCAGCCCTTTTATAGCTTTGCCAGTTTTCACCGTTCTTCAATTCCCGTTTATAGTCTTTATTCTTTCCTTCAAACAATTCATAACAGCGGTATTCGCACTCCAAATCGCCGTTCATCAATTTGATTCTATGTTTGGGGCGCAAGCCTGTCTTATCAAAACATTCATCCCGATAGCTCAATATCCATGCGTTATATCCCATAAAGACATGCTTCAGGCGTTCGCCTATCATGGCATACAGGTCAAAAATATCATCCGTCGAGATTCGTTCCCCATAAGGTGGATTCATCACAAGTATTCCCGGTTTCGGAGCTTCGGCATACTGCTGGAAAGGCACGGTTTTGAGTTCAATATACTTCGAAAGCCCGGCGCTGCGGATATTCTTCATGGCTTTTTCCACGGCTGTCGGGGAAATATCGGAGCCATAGCACTTGAACTTAAATTCACGTTCCTCCGATTCGTCGTTATAGACCTCATCAAACAGCTCGCGGTCGAAATCAGCCCACCGTTCAAAAGCGTATTCCTTGCGGCAAATGCCCGGAGCTATATTCAGGGCAATCATTGCCGCCTCAATAAGCAATGTGCCCGACCCGCACATCGGATCAATGAAATTGGATTCCCCGCGCCAGCCTGTCTTAAGAATCATACCGGCTGCAAGCACCTCGTTAAGCGGCGCATCGACCTGGGTGACACGATAGCCCCGCTTATGCAGGCTTTCGCCCGAACTGTCGAGCGAAACGGTACAGTCATTATGGGAGATATGGATATTCACATAAAGATCCGGATTATTAACCCTTACGGAAGGACGCTTCGCATATTTATCATTAAAATAATCGGCAATCGCATCCTTTACGCGATAGGCAACGAACTTTGAATGATTAAAATTTTCGGAATACACAACGGCATCAACCGCAAATGTCTTGTCGGGTGACAGATAGCTGTCCCAGTCAATATTTTTAACCTCCCGGTAAACGGCGTCGGCATTATCGGCCTTGAATCGACAGACCGGCTTGAGGATCCTTAATGCCGTACGACAGCAGAAATTGGCTTTATAAAGCATCCTCATATCACCGGTAAACGATACCATCCGTTTTCCCGTTTCAACATCCTCCGCTCCAAGCGAAGCAAGTTCTTCCGCCAAAACATCTTCCAGTCCGTAGAGGGTTTTGGCTATCATTCCAAAAAAAACGCCGGTTTCCATTTAATAATTCAGGACAATCCGGAATTTCCACGTTCCGGGACGTATCGAAGTCATAAAATCGCTATACTTGACATAAATCATGACGGAGCCTGACTTTGACCCTTCACCCGGCACAAAATCATAGGAAAACGTTTCGTTCCAGAAATATTCCCGGCCATTTACAATCTCTCCATAAGGTTTGATATAAGGCAAATTGGACTGGACTTCAAACCCTTCCACCCGGTCAAAAATATAACATAACACATGACCTTCATCATAGATGAATTTGTCAAGCTCTGACAAAACAATCTCCTTCCTGAAGTACGTACCGAAGTCATCCGGCCGTCCTTCTACCAGTTCCCATTCATTCGTCCCGACTGTAAACGTTTCAACATACCGGAACACGCTCTCCCCGTCTCTTCCGTCAAAACCGTCCCGTCCCGCCGGGCCTTCGCACGAAACAAACAGCATAATCACCACAGGTAACAATAACAAAAATTTTCTCATAGTTTTTTTTATTTAAAACAATTGTGGCAAAGATAATATTTTTTCTTCACTTCTCATTCTTATACACATCAATTTCCTTTTGATACCTGCGTAGGGGTATGGCGCGCCATGCCCTTCTGCATCCGTTCGACTTGACGACGGAAGGCGTCTGATATGGATACCCCTCCCCGCAGGTAGAGACGCGATACATCGCATCTCTACAACAGGAACGGCAACGCAGTTCAACAACCGGAGAAGTTTTCTCTGCCACCGGAGAAGGACGCTGTATATACTGCGCGCGGCACAGTTTTGTGAGATGCCCCGGATCAGGGGGCAGGCCGTCCCCCGGGTCAGGGGGTAAGCCGTCCCCGGGTCAGGGGGCAGGCCGCCCCCGCATCAGGGGGCAGGCCGCCCCCGGGTTAGGGGGTAGCATGCCACGCCGGAACGAATGGGATTTTGCGCTTGTCGACATCCCTTTCCCGGTCTTACGCCATAGAGATGCTTGCTTTTTTCGCTTTTCATCTCACAATTTTACCCCGCGTGGAGTATAATCCGACATCCCTGGATTTGCGGCCTTCTACCTTCAAATGATAGACACTCTATAGCGAATAGCTGTGGTGTATTTACTCTGATCATGACTGTAAAGATACACGGAGATATTGCCGGGGCAGATTACGACGGAGGTACTCCGCTCCCCGGATTCCCAGCTTGTGATAGATTTGATTGCTGCTACGTTTTACGGGAAGGCGACGTTTGCAGCCGGGACTTCGGGGTATGAGAACATTACGGACAAGCCGGACATTGCGGGGGCAATCGATGATGCTTCGACGAGTTTAAAAGTCTATATAGACGGTACTTTTGCGGACGAGATCATCAGTGAAATGGAGGCGGCGAACATAGAGGCGTATTTAAACGTTCTGGCGGCGGAGAAGGCGAAGCTGAATGCGGAATATACTACGCTGTATAACAATCCGGCTCTGGAAGGGAGTGTGGAAAGAATCAATCTGAACACCGCATAACCTGCCGAAGGGAGAGGGAGTTGCCGGGACGCGGGCAAGGCGAAAAAAAAGGATTGCCGCTGAAATAGCGACAATCCAAGTAAGTTATAGTTATGGCCAAAAACCCGGAAGGGAGAGATCTTACATCATTCCACCCATTCCGCCGCCCATTCCGGGAGTCATTGCCGGAGCGGGGTTTTCTTCTTTCTTTTCGGCTATGACACATTCCGTAGTCAGGAACATGCCGGCTACCGATGCGGCGTTCTCCAATGCTACACGCGCTACTTTTGCAGGGTCGATGACGCCTGTTGAGCAGAGGTTTTCGTAAACATCGGTACGTGCGTTGTATCCGTAGTCATTCGCTCCTTCTTTTACTTTCTGAACGATAACGGCGCCTTCCTTGCCGGCATTGTCGACGATTTGGCGTAACGGTTCTTCGATAGCGCGTTTCACGATCTCGATACCCGTCGTTTCGTCCTCGTTCTCGCCTTTGAGGTTTTCGAGGGCTGCGATGGCGCGTATGTACGCAACACCGCCGCCGGGTACGGTACCTTCTTCGATAGCTGCACGGGTAGCGCTCAGTGCGTCGTCTACGCG
>JAISEJ010000212.1 GCA_031264155.1 Tannerella sp.
GTCCTGCCGCAACTGGAGACGATGCGCCCGGAGGTTCTCCGCAAGATAAAGGAGCTGGTCGACGGCGGCCTTGTGATACTGGGGCCTGCGCCGAAGCGTTCGCCGAGCCTGCGGGGTTATCCGGATTCGGACGGTGAGGTGGCGACGCTGGCTGCTGCGCTTTGGGGCGACGGCAGCGAGAAGGTGCGCCGCGTGGGTCGAGGGATGGTGTTTGCCGACGGACATTCCCTTGAGGATGTTTTTGCAGCGACAGGGGTACAGCCTGACCTGACAGTTGACGATGACCCGAATGCGCTGTTTATTCACCGTACTTTGCCGGACGGCGACATTTATTTCATCTCTAACCAGAGTAACCGGGTGATAAGCGTTAATCCGCGGTTTCGCATTGCCGGCAAAGTGCCGGAGCTGTGGAATCCGCTTACGAATGAGGTCCGCGAGCTGAAGGAGTTTCTTGCTTCCGAGGAAACGACGACTGTTCCGATAGAGTTGCAGGGGTTTGAGAGTGTGTTTGTCGTGTTCCGCAGGAATGGCAAGCCTGCTGCTGCCGATGCTTTTGGGCGGAAGAATTTTCCGGAGAAAGAGGTGGTGGCTGAGATTTCGTCGCCGTGGGAGGTGACTTTCGAACCTGGCCGGCGCGGGCCGGAAGAGGTTGTTTCGATGAATCGGCCGGAAGACTGGAGCCTGTCGGCGGACGAGCGCATTCGCTATTTTTCGGGGAAGGCTTTTTATAAGACGGCTTTCCGGATGGAGGCTTTGCCTGACAGGCAGCTGTACGTTGACTTGGGGAAAGTCATGGTGACGGCTAAAGTGAAGGTGAACGGGACGTATGCCGGCGGCGTGTGGACAAGCCCGTACCGGCTTAACGTCACGAGCCTGCTGAAGACGGGTGAAAATACGCTCGAAGTGGAGGTGGCGAACAACTGGATGAACCGCCTCATCGGCGACCTTCAATTGCCGGAAGCCGCCCGCCGGACGTGGGTTAACGTAAATCCCTGGAAACCGGATTCGCCGCTGCAGTCCTCCGGCCTGCTCGGCCCGGTCGAGATTCAGGCTTATTAAGAATACAGGAGCGGGAGAGGTTATTCCAAAGTCGCAGGCGCTCGATGTGCAGGCGGTCGCCTGCTTGATGTGCAGGCGGTCGCCTGTTCGACATGCAGGCGGTCGGCTGTTCGGTGAGCAGGCGGTCGCCTGCTTGATGTGCAGGCGGGCGGCTGTTTGGTGTGCAGGCGGGCGGCTGTGGCCTGCGTATTCAGCCGGAAGCATTTGCTGTTAATTGATTATGTGCTGCAAAAAACATAGGGGATATTGTTGCGGGAATGTATTCCTGTTCGAATCTCAGTTAAATTTGTACGCTTTTCCCCTTGAAACCGGCAATATTGTATGATTTTCCATATATTTGCAAGCGTTTGAAGGATAAAAATAAGACATGGATAATAAAAGATTCTCTTTTCCCGAATGGCTTGCCGGCTTTAAGCACGCATTTAATGGCATCCGGCTATTGATACGGAACGAACGTAATGCGGCGTTTCATTGTTTGACGGGCCTTTGTGTCGTTGCTGCCGGCTTTCTTCTGGACATATCGGCTGCGGAATGGATGGCCGCCGTCACCGCCTGCGGATGCGTATTAGCCGCCGAAGCGCTGAATACGGCGATAGAGCGACTGTCGGACGTCGTATCGCCGGAATACAGTGAGGCCATAAAAAGGGTCAAGGACCTTTCCGCCGGCGCCGTACTGCTGATCGCCCTTGCTGCAGCAACGGTCGGACTCATTATATTTATTCCTAAATTACTGTTTTAATCAACATGACTTTGCAGGATATATGTTCGTTTCAATGAAATATGGAGGTATTAGAGTTCAAGTGAAAAAGTCTGCCGGCTTGTTAGCCATAATGATAATCGGAGCTGCCGGTCAAATATCCGGCCAGGATTTCCTGTCGCAGCAAAAAAATTACAGCCGCGTACGGGCGGCAATAGCAGAAAAGGAAGAATGCGTGAAGGATCGCTTGCAGAGAAACGGATTGACGGTCGATTCGGTTCATATCATGATTGTGGCTTACAAGGCGGAAAAGCAGCTGGAAATGTACGCCAAAAGGAAAACGGATACGGCATACAGGCCCATTGCCGTTTATGACATTTGTGCCTCATCGGGCAAGCTGGGCCCGAAGCGGAAAGCGGGAGACAGGCAAGTGCCGGAAGGTTTCTACCGGATTGACAGATTCAACCCGTCAAGTAATTTCCACCTCTCGTTAGGCATTGATTATCCCAACCTGAGCGACCGGAAAAAGAGCGCTTTCCCCAAACTGGGCGGGGATATTTTCATCCACGGCGCTTGCGTTACGATTGGCTGCCTGCCGATGACGGATGATAAAATCAAAGAAATTTACCTCAGCGCCGTTTATGCCCGCAACAACGGGCAACACGCGATTCCGGTATACATCTTCCCGTTCCGCATGGACGACGATACGTTCGACAAGTATAAAAAGGAATATAACCGGAATCCGGCACTGATTGATTTCTGGACAAACCTGAAAGCCGGATACGAGCTTTTCCAAAAAGAAAGAAAACCTTTACAGGTGTCGACAGATAAGGATGGCAACTATCTGTTTTGATGAAATTGTCATAACTGTGAGAATTTTCGCTTTCGTTCGAAATAGAACGAAAACAGCAGGCTCTTTTTCCGTATCTCCGCTATTTCGGAAGCGACGGTTTTTTGCAGGTTTTCCGTTCTTGCCGGCAAGTATTCTTTTTTAAGTTGATGAAACTCGCGCCGCGCACGGAATACGGCAGCAGCATTTCCGGGATTACCGGTGATAAAAAACTTAACGGCAGCTATCATATCTAACCAGTAACGGATACGGAGCACTTTCCTCATGTCCCTTTCCGGCAGGTTTTTGTACAGCATAAGCAGGTTGTTGCGGAAGTTGAGGAACGTCTTACGCGGGCTTTCCACATTTAACGTTGCACCTCCCACATGATAAACGATCGATTCCGTCGTACATACAATGCGATATCCCCGCGAACGCAATCTCCAGCACATATCGATCTCTTCCTGATGAGCAAAAAAACGGGCGTCAAGACCACCTTCCTTCCTGTATATCCCGGTACGGACGAAAAGGCATGCGCCCGTCGCCCATAATATGTCGGACGGCGTGTCGTATTGCCCGCTGTCTTCTTCGACGACCGGCATGACGCGCCCGCGGCAATACGGGTATCCATACTTGTCAATGAACCCTCCCGCCGCACCCGCATACTCGAAGTATTTCCTGTTGCGCTGGGAACGGATTTTCGGCTGTACGGCCGCTATGGACCTGTCGGCATCCAGTGCGGCCAGCGGGGCGTCAAGCCAGTTGGGAGTTACTTCCACATCGCTGTTGAGCAATACCGTATAAACAGAATCAATCATGCCTATCGCCTTGTTGTAACCTTCGGCAAAACCATAGTTTTTGTCGAAAACAATAAGCCTTACGGAAGGAAATTTCTCTTTGAGCATTGCGGTCGAACAGTCCGTCGAACCATTATCCGCCACAACGATTTCAGCCACTCCCGAAGGCGTGTTTTCTATTACGGACGGAAGAAATTCTTCCATTAACGTCTTTCCGTTCCAGTTCAATATGACAACCGATACTTTCATTTTTGCGTTAAATAACAATAGTTGAGAAAATTATTTCATAATTAGCTCCGGGTGAATACATCCTGATTCAACCGGGTTGATGCTTCCAGCGTTTGTGTGACCAAAGCCAGAAGGCCGGATCGCGCAGGATGGATTTTTCCATGCGCCGGACGTAATCTTCGGTAATGCTAAATTCGGGCGTTCCTTTCGGATTATCCGTCATAAGTTGAAAATCAACGGAGTAATATCCCCGTTTTATTTTCCTGACATCAACAAATATGACAGGAATATCAAATTTCCTGGCAAGCCGTTCGGGGCCGGTCAGTATAGCCGATTCCTGATTGAGAAAACGACTCCAGTAATGAATGTTAGCTTTGCTCGGCGTCTGGTCGGTAATGAACACGACAAGGCCGGGCGTTTTTGCCTGTTTTAACCTGACGATATCACGCACTACTTCATTCTTTTTTACACAAAGAGCCTGAAAGCGTGTACGCAGATAGATAAACAGCCGGTCGAACGCTTTGTTTGTCAGCGGACGGTAAATCTGATGCACCTGCACGTCGCCGCCGAAACAAACCGGAAACCCCGTGAACCACTCCCAGTTTCCATAATGTCCCATCACAAGCATCATGCAGGTATGTCCCCGGGCCAGCAGCGGCTTTATCATTTCAGGATTATTGAGGTGTGCACGGCGTAATAATTCCTTCTGGGATATTCCCGCTAATTTTATCGTTTCGACGATATAGTCCGCAAAATGACGGTAAAATCTCCGTTCAAGCTTGTGCAATTCTCCGGGCTTGTCAGGGAATGAATTTTTCATATTGATTCTTACGACCTCCCGCCGATAACGGATTATATGATAAATGATGAAATACAGCACATCGGATAATACATACAACACCGGCATAGGCAGTAAAGCATGTATTTTCACCCATATAAACAAGATAACATATAAGATTTTATTCCCCATTGTTCAGTCGGTTATTTCAGCCGTTAAAGCGGTTTTATTTTCATTCCACCCCGTCATTCGTACGGAATGTATTGTGTTACAAAGTTCCTTTTGATACGTAATTTCCGTTCTTATATAATTTTCGGTAAATCCGTACATGAATTTCCCTTTTTTTGCATGCTCAAACAAGACCTTTCCTGTTTTGCCTATATGCGATTCGTAAAAATGCATCAATCTCTTTTCGGACAAATCAAGAAGTTGTTTGCTTCGTTCGTGCTTAACTTTGTACGGAACTGCGGGAGTGATTTTAAGCGCCTGTGTGCCGGGCCGTTCCGAATAGCTGAAAACGTGCAATTGTGAGAAAGGGATACTTTCGATGAAGATTTTGCCTTCATCGAAAAACTCATCCGTTTCGCCACGCGTTCCTGCAATGACGTCTACCCCTATGAAGGCGTCCGGCATAAGTTTTTTGATTCGTTCCGCTCTTTCACGAAACAGCGAATTATCATATTTGCGATGCATAAACATCAGGACAGCATTGCTCCCGCTTTGCAAAGGAATATGAAAATGAGGCATAAAATGTCTGCTTTCAGCGACAAACGATATAATCTCGTCTGTTATAAGGTTCGGTTCGATAGACGAGATGCGGAAACGGGAAATGCCGTCGATACAGTCCAGTTCTCTTATGAGATCAATAAATTTATCCCCGGTGCTTTTGCCGAAATCACCGATATTGATACCAGTAAGGACAATCTCCTTACCCCCATCTTTCGCAACATTTTCAGCCTGCCTTACAATATCCGCTATCGTACCATTCCTGCTTCTGCCGCGTGCAAAAGGTATCGTGCAGTATGTACAGAAATAGTCACAACCGTCCTGTACTTTCAGAAAATGGCGCGTGCGGTCGTCGGCAGAGCATGAAGGGACAAACGTACGAATATCTTCCATCGGAGAAGTAATGATGTTTTCGGCAGATCTCTCCTTTTTGCTTACGACCTCCTGTATATACTGAGTTATACCAGATTTCTGCTGTGAACCCAGCACAAGATCAACCCCTTCTATGCCGGCGACTTCTTCCGGTTTCAGCTGCGCGTAGCAACCCGTTACAATAACGTATGCCAAGGGATGCAACTTATTTATTTTCCGAATCATCTGCCTGCACTTTTTGTCGGCTAATTCCGTTACGGAACACGTATTTATTATGCAGAAATCTGCATTTTCTCCGGGTCGAACCTTGCGGACACCTAATGTCGATAGCTCTTTGCCGACCGTTGAAGTTTCGGCAAAGTTCAATTTACAACCCAAGGTATAGAAGGCCGCAGTTTTATTCTTAAACACATTCCTATCCGTCATAAATATAAATTGGCCTGCAAATTTAAGCAAAACATAGAAAGATTTAGCGTTGTTTTCTATGATTATCCGATTATTTTTATATTTTTGCATATTACAGGCAAGTTATTAATATTTTCGATATAAGAATCATATTGAAGAAATAAATGAATATTTAACAATTAAAATATTTTGATTATAAATCATTTTGAATGTGTTATCCCG
This sequence comes from Tannerella sp., assembly GCA_031264155.1. GTDB lineage: Bacteria > Bacteroidota > Bacteroidia > Bacteroidales > Tannerellaceae > Tannerella. Next base: position 6,114 of record JAISEJ010000212.1, read on the forward strand.
AAGAACAATAAGCGGTATTTTAAGATAATGAATCAAAAAGTTGTTCCGAAAGAAGAATCAACGGCAATTTCGTGATGAACTTTTTTCTTACGTACATTTATTATATATTTTTCTTTCGTACATATGTAGGATATTTTTGTCGAAAAAACACATCTGGAAAATATACTTATAACACATTTATTATTAACTGTTTGAAAAAAAAGATGATTTTTTCGAAAAAAAAAGTGGCAGAAATATTTGGATGGTAAAATTTAACCCCATATCTTTGCACCCGCTTTAAAAGAAAAGCACGGTAAAGAGAAATATCGAAAAACGAAAACACCGAATAATTAATTTGTTAATTGCTTATTTTCAGTGCTTTTGTGGAATGTTGAGAAAAATACTCCAAAATATTTGGAGGTTTTAAAGAAAAGATGTTATCTTTGCAGTCCTTTCGCCATAAAAAATTAGGTAAAAGGGAATTATAAAAGTCGGATAAATCCTTGGAATTATTTGCGGGAGTTATTATAGACATGAGGTCTTTGAAATTATGAATATGAAACAAGATGTAGTACGAGGGGGGCGATTGAAGAGATTGCCTTCAAAATGGAGGCGTGGCAGGGATGTCACGTTGAGAGAAGTACCGTCAAAATT
>JAISEJ010000176.1 GCA_031264155.1 Tannerella sp.
CCGGTAATGCGCTTCGTTGCGCAGATAACTGAAATGAACCGTTAAGATTTTCATTTGAATTATGAATTTTGATTGACTGTCCACGACCGTGGAAAACATGAATGACATGTCATTTATAAAATCCACGACCGTGGAAAACATGAATGACATGTCATTTATAAGATCCACGACCGTGCAAAGCATGAATGACATCTCATTTATAAGATCCACGACCGTGGAAAACGTGAGTGACATGTCATTTATAAGATCCACGACCGTGCAAAGCATGAATGACATCTCATTTATAAAATCCACGGCTGTGGAAAGTGATTTTGACATCCCAAACACGAAATCCACAGTTGCAGGGAGCGTTTTTAACATTTCCGGCATGAAAATCGTCGTCCCGGCAAGCGTCCCGCATCTGCCGGCGTGAGACCCGACGCTGCGACAAATGCGCCGGGAGTTTTGCAGAAAGGAAAATGAGTTGATTTTATTATTTTAAACAGCATATCCGTTATATTTTCGAAAGGCGAAGACAAGTATTTTTTTCTGATTTCAAAGTTTCCTTTCGGTTTTTTTCAGCGATTCGGCAATTATGCTGCGCACGGCATAAGCTTATACGTGAAGACGCGATGCGCCGCGTCTCTACTCCGCCGTCTCGGCCATGCCTGTACTTCACACAGGATAAAATGGCGAGATAAGAGTATTTTGCAAATCATACTGTGCGCGGCCCGGTTATGTGCATGACAGGCTGACACCGGAAGGCGTCCGAAGTTGATAAACCCGGATGCAGTCCGGGGAGAAACGTCCCTCTTTATCCTCAACTCCGAAGCGGGTTGAACGCCTTTGCGGTATAGCATACGGACGGAGGGTTGAAAAGGCTTTCATTGCAGTTCAACCCCCGGATTGCACCCGGGGTTTATCCGAATCAGACGCCTTCCGGCATCCGGCCGCAATCGTGAAGCCATGCACGAAACCATCCCGCGTGCAGCATATCCGGCAATCCGCCGGGGATTGCATCGCCCGGTAGAGACAGGGCATGTCCTGTCTCTACATTCCGCATCATACGGTTGCTAACCTTTTCCCCTTTTTTCCCCGTTTATGAGGCCGGCTTCCGCAACGGACGGGCTGCGGCAATTTGCAATGCACCCATCGGTAAACGCCGTGTAATGATGGCGCATTTGCGCAAATCCGGGTACAAATATTTGCTGCGGATAATACAACTGTTGAAAAAAAACGCAAAAAAAAACCGTAAAAATTTGTTTAGCATCAGAATGAACATTATCTTTACCCCCTCAATTGCGTGTCCTTGGCAATGGAAAGGGATAAGCTGTTGTTTTTTTTCAGATGATAATTGTAGAGTGCTGGATTGAGGTGAAAGCAAACAAATATAATAAAATAAATATGAAAAAAAATCTTACAAATTTAATTGCATGCGCAGCATTAATGCTGCTCGCTTGCGGAACTGCTGTTGGGCAGACATATTGGGGTTTCGGGTGTGACTGTAACGGTGGAACGTATGACGTTGATGATTCATTTTCTTACGACGACGGACTGAATATTAATGGTAACAGGTATACTTATTACTTTGAATACCCAGTTCCAGCTAGCGGACGCCCAACCTTTGGTGGTCATAATACGTCGAGTCCATATCCATCTGCCAACACGACACTTTATTGGGATAGTAGTGATAATCTGATGGTAATACAATGGCATTGGACAGGAGGATGCACAAATGAATATCCTCTGGGTACCTGTATAGCGTGGAATTGGACTTTACAAATTGACAGAGAAGAACATGTTTCCTATCCTACCAACTTATACCCTTCGCAATATCATTGCAAGAGTGGTTATGTTAAACGTACTGATGGCCATTTGACACAAAATCCTACCCATACGCATGGTATAATAACTGTAAATGTAAATTCTGTCGCTGCTTGTGGTTCCACACATTTTGGATGGCTCTATTGGGGAAGTCCTACATGGGGACATTATGGGTATACATATGATCCATTAACATTTGATTGGATTTCCAATTCATCAAATGATGGTCAACATGCTCTTACTAATAACGAAGGTCATTTCATCCTTACGAATAATGTTAACATGCGTTTGAAAGGCTCACCTCAATTCCGGACTAGTCCATCAAATATTCCTCTTGACAAACAATATCTTAAGTTTGGTAGTGGCTACTCCATTCGTTTTGATCAAACGTTTTCAGGTACCAGTACCGCAGTAGTCTCCGGCCAACAATCTCATCTGGCAGCAGATATAGGAACAGGTAATACCATCGGCCTTTGGGAGGGTACACTCTTTCCTTTAACATTTGTAAATGGAGGAACATTGCTTCTTGGCCCGAAGGGAGACGATCAGGATCTGATATTCCTTAAGCCCGGAGGTGGAACCATATCTGTAAAAAATTATTTTTGTTGCAGTTCATCTGATACCGACCCCTTATGGGAACACCACGGCATACATTTTAATGTAGGAGGTATTACAAATACCTCTGCTTCTCAGATTAACATTGAGAATGAATGTATTGTTGCCTGTGGTACTAATGATATTGCAGTCTATAATGATAATGCATGGCTGATTCTGGATGGAGACCAACTCCCCAATCTATGGAAAGGCAATGTACTGGCATCGGCATGGGGGCATGTACGCATTGATACAATCGTAACCGCTAACACTGACGCAAAAACTCACGAAATAAGGTCTCATAATAACGCATTGACTTTTATGAATAATTTTTCAGTGACAAACTCTCACGATGAGGCTCATGAATACTATCATGTGGACGGTGATTGCTGCGAATCCTATATTTCTGCGGGCGGCACGCAGTCCTACACCTTTACTGGGATTGGCGGAAAATTAGACATGGTTACCGCAACAGGCACAATCGAAATGGCGGAAACATTTAATTTTGCCGGAAAGGGGAACAACAATAAATTAAACATGCTTGGAGATGGCGGCATAAAGATTGACGGCGCTGATACTGTTAAAACAATAGACGAAGGTCATGCCCGCTTCTATTCCGAAAGCGGCCCCATCTGGATGGGATCAACTCTGGAACATCTACAGGAAGGGACTGTAAATGGAGACAAAGGCCTTACCCTATGGGCTAACGGCGACGTCTATTGCCCTCCATATCCTCTTGTTTGTATGCCCGGTGGATATGTGCGGGTAGACGGTTCTATATCATCTACAAATACAGGTTTTGGTTTGGATACAATCCGGTCTTTTAAAGATTCGGTTAATTTAAATTCAGGTATTGCATATTCCGGTGAGAATGGCAAGTTATGGATTGACGGACATCTTTCCGTTAATATCAAAGGCAAACATGATGGCACAAATCCGGATCTTCCCACAGGTATAGTTTTAGGTGCCGCCCGGGGAGGAAACGAAGGCGTTTATATTCATCGCACGGGAGCAGGCAGTGATTCGATTCATTCCAAGGGAGGACATATATACGTATCAGACCCGTTTACCTATTGGCAAAATCTCCTCCTCACCGGCAGCAGCAATGGCCTGACGCTTTTTGCCGAAGGAGCGTGTGATGCTGTGACTTGTGATAATCCGTCGATTCCGATTCATGGATATATTGCATTAGACAGTTCCGTTACAACAAAAAATTCCGACGAAGGTTATGTATTAATAAAATCACTGAACGATCATGTTACTTTGGGACATGGTATGGTTCATGAAGGGATAAACGGAAATCTTGATATTTTCGGAAATAAATATGTCGATATAAAGGATGGTTATAATAGCGGCAAGGAACAGTCCACCAATCCCGATATAACATTGCCAGCTGTCCTTGATTCGATCGGCTTGTATATTTACCGTAACGGTACAGGTAACGACAATATTATCTCGGATGCAGGTCACATTTATATATACAAGTCACTTACGTACGATCAAGCAGTAGCTGCCAATGGCGGTTCGGGTTTGACTGTAAATGCACAGGGAGATTGCGTGACAGCAGTTGACTGTTACGGTCAGGTTGGAGGCTTTGTCAAAATAGACAGCGCCGTTACCACTACCAATATAGGTAATGGGTTCACCGTTATTAAATCCGATAATCATTATGTAGAGATGAATGGAGGCTTTGTACATACAGGCGTTGACAGCAGTCTTCTGGTTTCCGGTAAAACAAAGGTAGATATCAATAACGCATATCCGGCAGATTACTTTCATTCCGCCATATCATCCGCCATACCGGTTCCGGGAATATCCGGCCAAAGAGAAGGTGTTTATATTCTTCGTACGGGAACAGGCAGTGATACTATCATTTCAAGTGGCGGTCATGTAAACGTTACTGATCCTTTCTTTTATGAACAAAAACAAAATGTTAGTACGACGAGCGGTCTTGCCATATTGGCAGAGGGGGCTTGTGAGGTAGTTCTTCCTTGTGGTGAGCTAGGCTATGTATGGTTACAGAACGATGTATGGACGAAAAACGTTTCGGAAGGTCCGACTACAATCCAATCTAATAATCATTATGTCCGTATCGGTGAAGATAGTCGCAATCCTGACCATACCGGAGCTCGTTTTACCCATTTGGGAGTAAGCGGCAATTTGAATATTCTTGCAAAGGGTGAGAGTGGTGCATGTGGTCCGATTTGTGATAATATTGAATGGACTCTTTGGGAGCATTATAATAACATACCTCATTCTGGACGCAGTTATGTCTGGATTGGTAATGATGTAAAAATTACCATGGACGGAACCAATGGTACAGGAATAGACGGTAATGCCGTTATCCGTTCTTATAACGACGTTGTTAATATGGATGATTCCGTAACATTTACAGATGCGAATGGCGCCAATTTCTTAGTGGATGGCGAATATGGTATTCGTACACTTGGTCCGACAGCCTTGACAAACAACAAATATACCCCGTCGCCGGCTAATGGTTTAACCATTGGAACTACTTCGGGTTACGCTACTGCCGGGCAGGGGTTTGTTACTTATCTTTCCCAAAGTGGTTATGTTGATTTCGGCAAAGCTCCCGATATAAGCGATGAAGCCAATTTTAATACTCCATTCCTGTATACGGCAGGAGAGAGTGAGAATGCGCTGTTGATCGAAGGAGATTTCCGCGTATTCTTTGGCGATTCGACAACAATTACGATGGGCAGGAGTACTAGTCCCAGTACCGTCTTCGGTAATGCAAAAATTTATTCGCCTGAGGGTTGGATTAAATTTGCAGATACTTTAGGATATACGGGAACAGAAGGCAATCTTATCATTTACGCAAATGGCACTAACGCAAGCACCCGTTCCGACCTGCTTCAGACTCTTGGATGTATCGATCACGCCGGTTTTATTTTATTTGACAGCATTACGAAGATTTCATATCCTAATCAATTGGATATGGGTATCACATGGATACATTCCAGTAATGATGATGTTGTAATCGGCGATATGTTTACGTATGAAAGTGGAGAACCAGCAAGTCACCCGTATGAAAACGGCGAATTTATCATGCAGGCAGGCCAGGATATCTATGGAAAGAGTTTTGATGATACGATTCATTTTATACAACGGGGCGACAGCAGCATCCTTCTGGAAGCTCAAAAAACGATTCGCCTGCAACAAATGCTGTACATTGATCGTGAAAAGGCGCTGCAAGGCGATATAACCTTTAAAGCAGGTTATCCAACATTTGCGGAACCGGCAGATGCTATGGCTCCACATGAAGCCTCTTTCAGAGACTATATGCCGTCGGCAATGCTGATAAAAGATAATGCGACAGGATACTGGAATCCGGGAGACTGTGGCACTCATGATTATATAAACCGGTATGAGGGCCATGATACGGGCAGCGATATATGGTTTGAAGGCCGTGTTTGGCTTGATCTTACACAATCCACGAAGCCGAATAATAATATTAAGACCACATTCCGCGCATTCAATTCCATCTTTATTGATTCCACTTTCGTATATGAGCAATATGTTAGCGAAGGAGGAGACATATTGCTGTTTGCCGAAACCGGGAACATCGAAGCGGCAGTAACCCGTCAAGACGCAAGTGAATTTCCGACAACCGGTTATATTGCAGACGATACGGTACGATTCGACATTCAAAATATAGATTTTAATAAAGAAATCCGCATTCAGGCAGGCAATCAGGTCTGGGATGGAGATGAAGATGACCAACCGACGAACTTGCTTACCTGCTGGAAAAAAGGAGACGTAGTGGGTGCTGAATATAACGGCAATATCCTGTACAATAAACCTTTCATAATGGATAACAGAGGCAAGGGATATACGATTCTATCGGCTGCCCGCGACATTGAAACCCAGGTCATGGCTCCGTTTATCTTTACTTATAACGGCGGACATCAGGCATCGGGCGATCTGGACGTCACAGCCGGCCGTCATATAGAAACTCATGCCATGATGCAGTTTAATTATCCTGATGATGAAAACCAGGCAAATGTAACATTGGAAGCCGGCCGTCTGGATACCACTGACATGATTGCAAGTAATGCGTTGTGTAAAACAATCGAAGAAGGAACGACGCTGGCAGACATCAACGGCGACGCTTTCAATCCTGACGTACGAACGGGAGGAAAACCTGACGGTAACCCGGCGATAAACAATGAATTTGCCGCAGGAGGAAAAGGACACGGCAGTATATTGCTCTTCGACTCTCTCGAATTTAACTACGACGGTGCAGGAACAGTCCTGTTAGTCGCTGAAAACGGCAATATAGAATCCGATCCTTATCTCCACAAGACTCCTGGAGGACCGGCCAATCCGGGTCAAGGCGGTAATACAGGGAATTGGGGCAACGGCTACAACACCTTGTCGTCGCTCGACCCGATTCAGCATGACGCCCAGTTAACATTCAACCACGGCGGGTCAGGCATTACGCAGTTAAAGGCTATCGACATCAAACTGCACGACAAGATTTCTTACCTGGCTACTCAACAAGCTAACAAGAAGAATGGTCAGTTCTATATCACGGCTTATGATTCCGTTCTGACGCGCAATTTGCAGTATGAGAATCACACGGATACGGGAAGCGTGTTTATCACAACGGCCAAGTACAAGAGTACCCTTTGTGACGTTGTAGAATATGATTGTGCACTCGGAGGCCCGGGCATACATCAGGGACATATCGTGCTGGGTTACGGCGCAGACTGTGATAATGAGAATATGAACGACAGCATTATCTTCGATTATAACCGCCTTGGCACGAACAATGCAACGACAGGCGGAAACATCCACATCCTTGCAGGATTCGAAGGCTTTGAGAGAAACCGCATAACCGGGAAGCCGAACAGCACGGAACTGTTCAAGGACGATAAAACGGGTATGGACAAGGACAAAGGCAAAGGATACGGTGGAAACATTACATTCGATTATACGGAATTTTACATGCCGACCGGAAGCGGTACGACGGGCGGTTTCACGGAAATCCGCACGCCGAACGGAAATATCTGGGGTAAGGATTCGATCCTCTACCGCGGCGTAAACGGCGATTTCCTTGTAGACGCAGGCCAAGGTTCGACGGACGACCTGAGGGCGATCCGCTGGAGGAGCATGGAAGGCGCCTTATGTATCGGCGGCTCCGAAGACATCCTGAACACCGACATAAAGGATAATTGCGGCGACACCGCTTTGTGGCGTACCGGCAATATCATGATGAAGGGCGCAACATTGAATTTCGGAAAACCGAGCACAACGGCAGTAGGAACCGGAAACGCAATATTCCGCACACGCGAAGGCTTCATTGATACCTACGACGCATTTACGGTAGACAGTATGGCAGGCAACCTGCTGAAATATGCAGGAATGGAAAATACAATAGAACGCCGGAAGAACAACTGGGGCGACGTAAGCGAACGCGACTTCCGTTATACCCCGGTGAAGGAAAGCGGAAGCGTCTTCTTCGGTGCAGACGACAATGTCATGCTGAACTACGGAAACAGCAACCTGGACTACTGGAATTATGGAGACAAAACGACGGGAAGTCCGGGAAATCCGGGAAATTATGACATAACCGGTTTCCGCGGTCATAAGCTGAACAACGTAAATAATCCCTATTATTATACGTCTTATGAAGGTTACATAGAGGATCTATGCTACGCAACGTTCAACGTAAACGTTGACGGGTATATGTTCTACCGCAATGACTACAATCCGCGCCGAAATTTACATCTGTTGTACAGAGGTTGCGAGGGCAGCGACTGTTCCGGTCTCACGGGCGACTGTAAGACGACATCGAACGGAGCGCGCGACCTTGCGTTTAACTTCGACGAAGACATTCAGGGCGCAAAGGTACAGTCCGGCGGTCTGGCCGTAGTGGCTTCAAACTATATCGACCTGTTTACCAAATTCACCTATCGGGGTGGCGAAGGAAGCGGACTGGGCGCTGTGCCGGGCATGAACAACCTTCACGGCGAATCGGTATCCGGCTATGGCCTGTATATCAAATCGCAGTACAATGGCGAAGGTAACAACCACCCGGAAAAACGCCGCGCAACATGCGAAAACTGTGACGGAACATCGTCATGGCCGATCGGTGGCGGTACCAGCATCGCAATTCCCGAAATGACGTACATCGGTTTCCACGACGACGCCCGCATTCATACGAACAATCAGAAATCCCTGCTGGAAGCGCCCGTCATCGAGTTCTTCGGCCATGCCGAATTAGACAGCGAAACGGAGAAGGGCAGCAAGACGAAAATCACGCTGAAAGGCGACAGCCTCATCTTCCACGACAGCGTCATCTTCGACGGCACCAGCATCGATCTGACTCCTTTCACGACGGACGCCACTCAGCGCGCAAACGACATGCGCTACGGCGTAATCAACGACCGCGGCAACACGGCAAACTACAGCTTCTACGGCCCGGCTATCGAAATGGAAGACCGCGTGCTTCCGGTGATCGAACTGGGCTACCAGCGCTGCACCGAACCGGGCACAGCTCCGAACCTCGCTCCGAACGTACGCTCAATGAACGGTAAAGAAAGAACGCCGGCGGTCGGAGGCGACGTCATCGTAGCTTTCAAGCACGGCTATTCCATGCCGATCTTCAACAGCGTCGTTGCGAACAATGCAAGGATTTCGTTCATCAGCGATTCGCTTGACGGCGTGACCGGCGGCGAATACATTGACGCTTTCATCCGCACCGACCTGCTCCGCATCCGGAACAAGGTAGAATTTTACACCGACCCGCAGCAGCCGATCAACCGTTCGGGCAAATTCGTAATGGCTACGCCGGCTCAGATGGATGACCAGATGGTTGATCCGGGCATGTATACGCGCCACCTGCACACCGAACCGGGTAGCGAGTTGAGCATACCGGGCGAAGATTCGCTGATCGTTGTTGCTACTACCGTGGTAGGCGGTTACGGTGAAATTCATGAAAACGTATTTGTGAAAGCGAACGCTACGCTGGCTCCGGGTTTTGCTTCCTTAATGGAAGGCGACTGCCAGACGCCTTATCACCAGGGTAAACTGACGATACATAATCTCCAGATGGAAAAGGACGCCGTCCTCCGCATCTCGATTAACTATGCAACGTGCGTGCAGGAAAACGGAGAAGTAGTAAGCTGTATGCAGACCGACTTGTTGGAGGTACAGGATACGGTATTCTTCACGGAAGGAAAAGTGCCGTTGACGGTATTGCCGGAAACGGAAACGCTGCTCCCGGGCTGTTACCTGTTTATGACTTATGGCGATTCGCTGGGAGTAAGCCGGGAATATGTGAAGAACTTCGTACTGACGACGCAGCGTTACAAGGATAGTTATTACACCCTGGACTTCTCGGAAGCAGGAAAAGTGTACTTGTGCGTGACGGAGTTCCCGATACCGGAAGTACAGCGTTACGTAGACCTTCCGGCAGTAGAAGGCGTAACTACCGTACCGGGGCCGCGCCGCCACTACGTTAAGGGTAATAAGAATTTCACCTTCACCGCAACGTTCACGGGCGCTCCGCTGAAAGTAACTGCAACCGGTTTCTATTCGGGCTGGATACTCGACCTGGACAATACGGCGAAAATATTGGGAAACAATTATTATGAATATACGATCTATCAGGTGGTAGAGCCTTGGACGGTCTATATCGGCCCGGATGCATCCACCGTATCGAACGAGTTCGTTACCGGCAAGCAGCGTGTATGGGCGTACCGGAATACATTGTATATAAACTCCGAAAAGAGCGACGTCGTAAGTATCTATAACATAACCGGCGTCCTGAACAAAAAGATGGAAATCCCCGAAGGCGTAAGCAAGTTTACGCTGGAGAGAGGCGCTTATGTAGTGACCCTGAAAGACGGTTCGATACACAAGATAATCATCAGATAGCGCACCCCGGCTTCACAGGGGAACAGAATACTTTTGAGGATCCCGGAGCGTGAGTTTCGGGATTCTTTTTTTGCGTCGTTGCCGGGAGTGTTTCTTGAAAGCCTTTTTTGAAGCGTCCCGTCGTTTTCAATCGGGATTTTTATTATTTTTGCGCCATGATTAAATATAAGGAAATAGACGGGGGCGATTTGGGCGTTATTCTTCTGCGGCGTAATCCCCGTGCCCGCCGGTATACATTGAGGGTTTGCGACGGCCGTATTTATGCGACGACGCCTCCGCGGGGCAGCGAGCGGGAGGTGCTGTCGTTCCTGGCCCGGAAACATGACCTCCTGCTCCGGATGCTGCAAAAATCGCCCGGACGCATGACGCTTGACGAAAACACGGAGCTGCGCTCCCTGACATTCCGACTACAGGTAAGGCGCAGTTCGCTTGATAATTTCTACGTTGCCGCGAAGGATGGCGTCCTGCAGATTTCATGTCCGCAGCAAACGGATTTTCACGATGAACGGACGCAGCAGTCATTATGGAAAATCGTAGAAGATGCGCTTCGGCATGAGGCAAAACGCGTGTTGCCCGTGCGGTTGAGCGCTTTGGCCGGGAAACACGGATTCCGCTATACGGCGGTGAAGATTAACAGTAGCCGCACGCATTGGGGCAGTTGCACTTCGCTGAAGAATATCAATCTGTCCCTGTCCGTCATGTTATTGCCGGAACATCTTGTCGATTATGTGCTGTTACATGAGTTGTGCCATACGGTTGAGATGAATCACGGCGACAGATTTTGGTCGCTGATGGACAAGATTACGGACGGAAAAGCCGCCGCATATCGCGGGGAGCTTCGCCGTCACAGGCTTTTGGCTTTTGTGAAAGTTCCGTAACCGGTGTCGTCAGGGGGCTTTCACCCTACTTCGATGACCAGATAATTGCTTAAGCTCCAGAATTTGTCGGCATCTTCTATTTCTAACGTGAGGTTTCCTTCGGCGTCTTTGAAGTAATTGTATGAGCCTTCAGGATGACTGGTTTTTATTTTCGCTTTTGACGCATAGAGCTGTATGGCGGTAACCTGTCGTTTGTCGATCGCTATGAAGTAGTCTTTATTGAAATCTTCCTGCAGCGCTTTTGACTTGGAGAATAGTCCGCCTCCCGAAAGAATTTTCTGTTCTTTCAGTTCTTTTTTTGTCCCGAAACAAAAATAAACGGTATTCAGGGCTTTGTCCTGGTTGTTGATGCGTATACTCTGGCTTTCGTTGACGTCTTTGAGGATTCCTATATCCGTATTAAGCCCCTCCACTTTGTCGGATAGCTGCGTTATTTGCAGGTCTTTACGGTCCAAGTCGCGTTGCAGTTTCACAATCATCTCCGTTTTTTCGGTAATATCATTTGTGAGGCGGTCGATCGTTTTTTGTAATGCGGATGAGCGAACATTGCCCGCGTCTAATTTTTTCTGAAGTTCCGACAGTTTTTGCTTGTTTTGCTTCAGCGTCTCCGCGATTGCATTCATATTGTTTTTCATCTGTTCGCGCCTTGAACCGGTAAGTTCCGAATCTTTCCGTATGTCGAGAAAGTTCTCGGTATCCCGTATGGATTTGATATCGTCTTCGATCGCATTTAAAATGCTTAGCATTTCATCCATTTCCGCTTCGCTTTTCTTGATATGAAGTTTCAATGAATCATTTTCCACTTTTGTTTTTTTATAATCGGAAGAATATTCCGCACACGACGTAAATGCGATTATACACGCACATACTGCTAAAACCTTTTTCATAATTGTTTTATATTAAATGGTTCAATTTTTATTGTCACTTTCCCGGACGCTCTCTGCCTCCGAGTATTATGACAAATTCGCCTTTCGGCTCTTTTGTCGAAAAACAGTTTATTACATATTCGAGACTGCCGTGTATCGTTTCCTCAAAACGCTTCGATATTTCGCGCGAAACGGAAACGGGACGATCTTTGCCGCACGCATCGGACAGTTGAACGAGCGTTTTCACCAACCGAAACGGCGATTCGTAGATGACGGTCGTCCGTTCCTCCTCTGCAATTTCGTTGAGGCGCGTTTGGCGGCCTTTTTTTGCAGGAAGGAATCCCTCAAAACAAAACCGGTCGTTCGGCAATCCCGATACGACTAATGCCGGAACAAAGGCCGTTGCCCCCGGAAGACACTCTATTTCAATGCCTTTCCGTACACATTCGCGTACAAGTAAGAATCCGGGATCCGAGATGGCCGGCGTTCCGGCATCGGAAACAAGGGCGATGTTTTCGCCGGCCCTGATACGCTCCGCAATCTGTTCGACCGTTTTATGCTCGTTGAATTTATGATGCGACTGCAACCGGTTTTGTATTTCGTAATGATTCAGTAAAACGCTTGTTGTCCGCGTATCTTCGGCCAATATCAGGTCGACTTCTTTCAGCGTGCGGATAGCCCTGCATGTAATGTCTTCGAGGTTTCCTACCGGCGTCGGGACAACAAAAAGCTTTGCCATTATTACAAAAATCTTATCTCTAATACTTTAATAAAATCCTTAACGACAGGATTACTGAAATCCCAGTGTAATTTTTCTTCCAGAAACAGGATCGAATCTTTGTATGATTCCATGTTGTTAAGGATTGAAATTACCCTGTTCATAACCTCCTCATTCCCCCGGAACAGTTCGCGGCGGTAGCGGAAACGGTCGTTCACATTGAATGCTTTTCGCAGGTCGGATAAGACTCTCCTTTCCATTGTATCGTTCAGGGACGGAGGAGCGCTTCCTTCGGGCGGAATACCGGCGGCGGGAATATTTTGAATTTTAGATTCCGGCGCTTTCGGCGCTCCTGTCAGTTCCTTGCCGACAAGCGGCGGCCATACCGGTGCGTTTCCTTTTGAATTCACAGGTATGGTAATCGTCGATTTTTCCGTCGTTTTTGCCGATTCCGCAGCAGATGGTCTCGGAGGCCTGACTATCCCGGATACTCCTCTTTCCGGAGAAGCCTGTTCCGTAACCTTCCCGGTCCCGGCAGGAGCAAGATCTTTCGGCATGGGCCTTGCCGGTCTCTTTACCGTTGGAAGTCTGTCCGTCGGCATTTCAATCGGATTTTCTATGATTTTAGTCGCCGGCTTCCCAGGTATGTCATGCGTCTGTTTCGCGGTTGGCGTTCCTGTTTCGGGAAGCGTTTCGGGCAAGGCTTCATTAGGAAGTTTTTTCGCATCCTTTGCGGTTTCTTCTTTAAGCAGACCCAGACGGCTTAGGAAGGAAACTTTTTTAAGCGATTCTTCACTCTGTCCGGCGATGGGTTTCTTTGCGGGAGCCTTTTCGGGCGTCAATCCGGTTGCAGGCGTGGACGGATCGGTTGTTGCAGTCGACGAGACGGGATCTCCGATATTTCGCATTTGCCGGTGTATGGATAATATCAAGGCTTGATGCTTCTTCATCTGTGAAGCAAACATTTCGACCTGATCCGCCTCGAGCAGGTGGAAATCGCTTTGAATCTTCTGCATCAGGTCAAACGCCTGACTGAAAAAAGATACGGGATATATTTCCGAATCTTTCATGCTATCCGTTAAATCGCTTAATAGCCGGACGTCGGATATTATTTGTTTTAGTCTGTCATTATTCGCCATATTTCGATCCTATATTTTGCAATAATACAAATAAAATGTTGTGCAAACGCAGTTTATCCGCAAAGGTATGGTATATTTTTATTAAAAACGAAATAATTTGAAAGAATTAATCGTTATTGTTTTCTCCCAACCTCCAGTTGACCGGATAAAGGCGCTTTGTCGCGCGCGTAAAGGCGGTGTAGAGCCATCGGTAGAAGTCTTCGCCCAACATATCGCCCGTCACATACCCGACATCGAGGAACACGTTACTCCATTGTCCGCCTTGCGCTTTGTGACAAGTGACGGCGTATGCGTATTTCACCTGTACGGCGTTAAAATAAGGATCTTCTTTGATTTTTTTCATGCGTTCGGACTTGGCGCGTATGTCCGCGTAATCTTCGGCTACGGACAGAAACAGTTTGTCGCTTAGCTCTCTGGTCAATGCGGGAGCCTGGCTTTGAAGCGTGTCTAATAATATTTTCAGTTCCATTTCCGCGTCATAATCGTCGAAACGTACTAAAACATTGCAGAAACGAAAGCCGTGCATCTCTTCCGTGTGTCTCACGCGCAGCACCTGTATGATCTCCCCGTTTGCAATAAAATCGTGATCCTTCTGTTCGTTGCCCCAGAAATAATTGTTTTTGACAACCATCAACCTGTCTCCCGATGAAATTTCTTCTTCACGGTACAGGATGCGGTTCCGAATGCCATTGTTATAGATGTTGGCATTTTTGTTCGAGCGGCATATTACCATCGTATCGTCAATACCGTCGCGGGCGTATGCCGATGAAATTTCTTCTATCAGTTCGCTACCGTTGATTTTTTTTATGTCAGTGAAACGATTCGTCGTGATTTTGGGATAGATGTCGATCTTGCCGTTGCGTAGCGCTTCCCGTATGTTTGTGGCATTAAAAAGTATGCCCGAATCATTCTGTTGGCGAACGACCTGCGTGAGCTGTATTTCGGTGACGTGCAAGTCGTAGCGTTGCAGGTATTCGGCGCTGAGCGCGGGACTGTAGGCGAGGGACACCGGAGGGAGCTGCGCGGAATCGCCCATGAGGATCAGCCGGCAATTTTCGCCGCTATATGTATAATGTATAAGGTCGTCGAGCAACCGCCCGCTTCCGAAGACGGCGATTCCGGTGCTTTCGTTCGATATCATGGAAGCCTCGTCAACGATGAAAATCGTGTCTTTATGGAGATTGTCCATGAGTGTAAAACCGGAAAAATCGTTGGAGAAACCCTTTTGGCGGTATATTTTTTTGTGTATTGTGAAAGCGCTGTGGGATGCGTATTCCGAAAAAACTTTGGCGGCTCTGCCGGTGGGGGCCATAAGAATCGTTTTTTGTTTTAGCGAGTCCATCATTTTTACGGTTGCACCGAGCATGGTCGTCTTGCCTGTCCCGGCATATCCTTTCAGGAGCAAAACCCTGTTCCGCTCGCCTGAGAGCAGGAATCCAGACAAAATTTGCAGGGCGGAAGCCTGTTCGGAAGTCGGTTCGAAAGGGAAGAACGACAGTATCTTTTTTAGGGCAAAATCGGCTATCATAAAAAAAAATGAAATTATTTTGGCGATAAAGATAGTTATTAAAATATTCTTTTTTATATTTGCAGGACGAATTAAGTTTAAAATACAATATGAAATCATTATGAAACCCGTACTTAGAATTTTACTATTAGTAGCTATTGGAGTTCTTGTTTACATGTGCATACAAAGTATCTTGACCCCTATTGACTTTGAAAACCAAGAGAAAGCCCGCAAGGCGGTTATTTCAGAACGTTTAATAGAGATACGCAATGCCCAGATCGGATATAAAAATGCACATGGCATTTATGCGGCTAATTTTGAGGAACTTCAGAAGTTCCTTAATGAAACGAAAATCCCTTTCCTGATCAAGGAAGGCGAGTTGACGGACGAACAACTTAAAAGCGGAATGACGGAACAGGAAGCCGTTAAGAAAGGTATTATCCGACGTGATACGAATTGGGTCCTTGCGAAAGACACGCTTCTCGGACCGGGCTACGATGTTGCATCAATCGGCAAAGTGCCGGGGTTTGAGAATTATACGTTCGACCTTGATACGGCTACGATAAGTTCTTCATCCGGTTATACGGTTCCCGTATTTCAATGTGCCGTTCCTTATGACGTATATCTTGGCGACCTTGACAAGCAATTACTTTTTAATCTTAAAGAGAAAATGACGAAGATGAACCGTTATGCCGGACTTCGCGTAGGTTCGGTTACGGAAATCAATAATAACGCCGGAAACTGGGAATTATAGGAATATTACCATGATAATACGTGTTCCCGACACGCTGAATGCAGATCATTCGGAAAAATATAATGTATCCATCCGGCTATGGCCGGGTGGACTTTCTTTTTCCGGCTATATGCCGTCGGAGATAGACAGTTTCTTTACCGATACGGTTTTATTGGACGGGAATGCGCCATTGGTTCAATCGCTGAAAGAGATCTTTTTCGACAATGAATGTTTATCATACGTATACAATTCGTTGTATGTGATTTCCGTTTCGGGAAAATATACGCTGGCGCCTGACAGCGTTTTTTTCGAAAAAAATAAAGATTTACTGTTTTCTTATTGTTTTCAGCCCGGCGAAAACCGGAGAACGCTGTTTCAACCGCTAACGCCATTCGGTTCATCGTTGTTGTTCGACATGGACAATGAGGCTTATGAATTTATGATTCGTTCGCTCGTCAATCCCCGGTTTATCCATTCGCTGTCTCCCTTGCTGTTGTCGTGGCGGAAAAAGAGCCTTGCCTGTTATCCTAAACAGATCTACGTCGTCGTACATGATGCGACGCTGGATATCGTATGCTTCGAACATGGCGAAATATTATTCGTAAACTCGTTTCATCATGAAACGGAAAGCGATATTATCTATTTTATCATGTATGTCTGTAAACAGCTTTCGGTGAACCAGCTTGAAGATTCTCTTTCTTTTTGCGGCGATAAGATTTTGTGCCGGAAGATTATGCCGGTTATCAAAAATTATATAGCGCAGGTTGATTTTTTATCGTCTAAAATAGAACAGTACCGGATAGCGCTCGATCAGGAAATGTATATTGATGTGAAAACTTTGATAGAATGCGGATTATAAGCGGTATATACGGCCGTCACAGGTTTCAGGTTCCTTCGTCGTTTAAAGTCCGCCCTACAACGGATTTTGCGAAAGAAAATCTGTTTAATGTATTGTCCAATCTGATTTGTTGGGACGGTTTGGATGCGCTTGATTTATTTGCCGGTACAGGAAGTATCTCGTTTGAAATGCTCTCAAGGGGTTGCCGTTCGGTGACGGCCGTAGAGCAAGACAAAGTCCATGCCGGATTTATTGCAAAAGTGACTAAAGAATTGAAAACGGATGCGTTATCTCTCATTCGCGGCGATGTATTGCGTTTCCTGAATGTCGCCAAGGAAAATTCTTTCGATTTCATATTTGCCGACCCGCCTTATACGTTGAGTTCCTTGCCGGATATTCCCCGTATCGTTATAGAGAAAAACATCCTGCGGGAAGGCGGCATATTTGTGATGGAACATTCCAAAAACAACGACTTTTCGACTATCCCCTTTTTCAATCAGCGTCGCGTATACGGCGCCGTGAATTTCAGTATTTTTATAGCATGAAACCGCTATAAAAGCGGAGCAAACAGGCGCATGAATGATTCGATGAGGCGTCCGGTTATCGGGCGTTTACGCCATGAGGCGTATGTTATTTCGTCGCAGTCGCGGACATCCTGCAGGAATATTCTTTTCATTTCTACGGCAAAGTCTTTCTGATAGACAAAAGCGTTTATCTCAAAATTGTGCTCAAAACTGCGAAAATCGAAATTGGCCGACCCAAAACATGTCAGCATATCATCGGTCAGTAATAATTTGGAGTGAAGGAACCCTTTATTATACAGATATACTTTTACTCCCGATTTAAGCATTTTGTCGACATACGAAAAAGTAGCCATTTGGGCAGACCTTGTATCCGAGCGTTTGGGGATCATCAGACGGACGTCGATGCCTCCGAGAGCCGCCATTTGGAGCGCTTGATTGAGCGCTTCGGTAGGCAGAAAATAAGGGGTTTGGATGTAAATGTATTTCTTAGCATTGGAGATGCAAAAAAGGAACGCCTGCATCAGGGTATACCACTGGCTTGTAGGCCCGCTCATTACAATTTGCATCTTCATGTCGGAGCATAATTCCGTCCCGGGATAAAATTCCTTGCCTTTGATTAGCCGGTTACTTGCCGTATACAAATCAATCAGGAATGATGACTGCAGTCCGTATACGCCCGGCCCGGTAATCCTGAAATGAGAATCGCGCCAAGGGCCTAACTTGTTGCCTTCAAAATAACGGTCGGCGACATTCATGCCGCCCATATAGCCTATTCTGCCGTCTATAACCACTATCTTGCGGTGATTGCGGTAGTTGACTTTGCTTGTCAGTATGGGGAAAACAACTTTGAGGAAAGGATATACTTCGATGCCTTCTTTTTCCATCTCTTCGAAAAAGCGTTTTTTGGTATTCCAGCAGCCTACATCGTCGTATATCACACGTATCGTGACGCCTTCGCGCGCCTTTTCAATGAGGGCGTTTCGAACTTTATACCCAGTCTTGTCGTCGTTAAATATATAATATTGAAAATGGATGTAATACTGTGCATTTTTTATATCTTTCAATAGTGCGGAAAATTTGTCTGTTCCTTTAGTGTAGACGGTGATGTCGCTTCCGCAAAAGATAGCCGAATAGTTGCTTTTGTTCAGCAGTTGTGCCAAAGGGAGGTAACCGGGAGGAATTTTGCCGATATTATGCGGCAACTGATATACAGGCACCTGTTTCACAAATCGTTTGTGAATCCTGCGGGAGATGATGCGCAAGCGGTAATGGTCGCGTCCTAAGACGTAATAAAAAATTAATCCGATACCGGGCACGAAAATGAGCACGATAACCCAGGGTATGGTTTTAAGCGGGTTACGGTTTTCCAACAGGATCAGCAACACTAATCCTAAAATGGTAAGGGCGTACAATATGATGAATATCGAACCCAGAACGGTTGAGAATCCTATACCTCCATTCATATCAATTACGATTGAAAACTACACGACAAATATAGGAAAGTTTTTCCGTTTACTCTAAAAAAACTCCATTTTATGCATATTCATCCCAGCTTTTGATTTGGATATCGTCGAGCGATAATGTGCAGAATGCCGTAATAAAAGCATCGGCTAAGCGTGCGTTCGTCAGGAGCGGGATGTTCAGGTCTATGGCGGCGCGGCGTATCTTATAGCCGTTGTCAAGTTCTCCGGCGGTCAGGTCGCGGGGGATGTTGACCACCATGTCAATCTTGCGTTCGTGAAGAAGGTCGAGGGCTTGGGGCTTGCGGTTGTCGCTTGGCCAGTATACGTGCGTACATTCTATTTCGTTTTCTTTTAAAAACCTGTACGTACCTCCCGTGGCGTATAGCTTATAGCCTTTCTCCCGAAGCATGCGCGAAGCGTCGAGCATAGCTACTTTTTGTTTCGATGTTCCGGTAGAAAGTAATACGGCTTTTTCCGGTATGCGGTAGCCTACAGACAGCATACTTTTGAGGATTGCTTCCGACGTGTCGTCGCCCAGGCAGCCTACCTCGCCCGTCGAAGCCATGTCAACGCCCAATACGGGGTCTGCCTTCTGCAAGCGGTTGAATGAAAACTGCGAGGCTTTGATGCCGACATGATCGAGGTCGAACTCGCTTCCGCTCAGTTTCCCGACCGGCAATCCGAGCATGACGCGCGTTGCTATATCAATGAAATTTATTTTCAGCACTTTGCTAACGAACGGAAAACTTCTGGACGCCCGCAAGTTACATTCTATCACTTTGATGTCATTTCCTTTTGCAAGGTATTGGATATTGAACGGCCCTGAGATGTTGAGTTCCCGGGCTATTTTGCGGCTTATGCGTTTTATCCGGCGAATCGTTTCGATATATAATTTTTGTGCGGGAAACTGTATCGTTGCATCACCACTGTGGACGCCGGCGAACTCAATGTGTTCCGAAATGGCATAAGCGACAATTTCACCGTTTTCGGCAACCGCATCCATTTCAACCTCTTTTGCATACTCTATAAACCGACTTATCACAACGGGGTGCTTCTTGCTGACGTTGGCAGCTACCTTCAGAAAACGCACAAGCTCTTCTTCGTTCGAACATACGTTCATCGCAGCACCGCTCAATACGTAGCTCGGACGTACCAGGACAGGAAAGCCGACTTCCCGAACAAACGCATTGACGTCTTCAAGCGTGGAAAGCTCTTTCCAGCGGGGCTGGTCTACACCGATACGGTCGAGCATGGCGGAAAACTTGTGGCGGTCTTCCGCATTGTCAATGCTTTTGGCCGTAGTTCCAAGGATTGGGATGTTATTTTCGTCGAGGCGTACGGCCAGGTTGTTGGGAATTTGACCTCCGGTGGAAATGATTACCCCGTGCGGGTTTTCGAGTTCGAGGATATCCGTTACGCGTTCGAACGTGAGTTCGTCGAAATATAACCGGTCGCACATGTCGTAGTCGGTCGATACGGTTTCGGGGTTGTAGTTTATCATCACCGAACGGTATCCTTCGCGGCGTATGGTGTTCAGCGCCTGAACGCCGCACCAGTCAAATTCGACGGACGAGCCGATGCGGTAAGCGCCGGAACCGAGCACAACGATTGAGCGGCGGTCGCCGAGATAATTCACATCATGTTCCGTTCCGCTGTATGTCAGATACAGATAGTTTGTCTGCGCCGGATATTCCGCCGCCAATGTGTCTATTTGTTTCACTACAGGCACGATGCCGAGGCTTTTGCGCAGTTTGCGAACCGCCGCCATGTGCCCGTCTTCCATTTGCTCTTTCCAGACGGCGCGCGCTATCTGGAAATCCGAGAATCCTTGTATTTTTGCCCGGCGTATCAATTCATACGGCGTGGATTTTTTATCATCCGCCGCGTCGAGCGACGATAACCGTTCGAGTTCTTCGGCTGTATGAATAATATTTTGCAGTTTATACAAAAACCATTTATCTATTTTAGTCAGTTCGTGTATCTGGTCGACCGTATATCCTGCGCGGAATGCTTTGCTTATGATGAAGATGCGGCGGTCGGTCGGTTCATGAAGCGCCTTGTCGACGTCCGGTATTACAATTTCTTTGTTCTCGACGAATCCGTGCATGCCTTGTCCGATCATCCGCAATCCTTTTTGTATGGCTTCTTCGAAAGTGCGTCCGATTGACATTACTTCGCCGACGGATTTCATGCTGCTGCCGAGTTCGCGCGCAACGCCGTGGAATTTCCCCAAGTCCCAGCGGGGAATCTTGCAGACGACGTAGTCGAGCGCGGGTTCAAAAAATGCGGATGTAGTTTTTGTGACGGAATTTTTAAGATCAAAAAGTCCGTATCCCAATCCGAGTTTTGCCGCGACGAACGCCAGCGGATAACCCGTAGCTTTCGATGCCAATGCCGACGAACGCGACAAGCGCGCGTTCACCTCGATGACGCGATAATCTTCGCTCTCAGGGTCGAGCGCATATTGAACGTTACATTCCCCGACAATGCCTATATGCCGGATGATGCGTATGGCAAGTTCCCGGAGTTTGTGGTATTCAGAGTTTGTAAGCGTCTGCGACGGCGCAATAACGATACTTTCGCCCGTATGGATGCCGAGCGGGTCGAAATTTTCCATATTACATACGGTGATGCAATTGTCAAAGCGGTCGCGTACGACTTCATATTCGACCTCTTTCCAGTCCTTCAGGCTTTTTTCGACAAGCACCTGCGGCGAAAAGGAGAAGGCCTTTTCGACGAGTGTGTTGAGTTCTTCTTCGTTATCGCAGAATCCGCTTCCAAGACCTCCGAGTGCATAGGCGGCGCGGATGATGACCGGATAGCCCAGCTCTCCGGCAGCGCGGCGCGCATCTTCCGCATTTTCGACGGCTTCGCTTTTTATTGTTTTTACGTTTATCTCGTCGAGTTTTTCGACGAACAGTTCCCGGTCTTCCGTATCCATAATGGCCTGAACGGGTGTCCCGAGCACCCGGACATTGTACTTCTCAAATACGCTTTTCCGGTAAAGCTCCACTCCGCAGTTCAGCGCCGTCTGGCCTCCGAACGCGAGCATAATGCCTTCGGGACGCTCTTTTTCAATTACTTTTTCGACAAAAAACGGTGTTACGGGTAGAAAATATACCTTATCCGCTACGCCGTCGGACGTCTGCACCGTTGCGATGTTCGGATTGATAAGTACAGTATAGATACCCTCTTCTTTCAAAGCTTTCAGGGCTTGCGAGCCGGAGTAGTCAAATTCGCCCGCTTCGCCTATTTTCAATGCTCCCGAACCGAGAAGCAATACTTTTTTTATATCTTTATTTTCCATTTTCAATTAAATAACCGTTTTCAACTAAATAAGGTTTCCGCAAACCGGTCGAATATAAATTCCGTGTCAGTCGGGCCGCTGCATGCTTCGGGGTGGAACTGGGAGGAGAAGAACGGCTTGTTCTTATGGCGTATCCCTTCGTTTGTCCCGTCGTTCATGTTGACGAAAAGCGGCTCCCAGTCGTGACCGAGCGTGTCGCTGTCGACAGCGTAACCGTGATTTTGCGATGTTATGAAGCATTTGTCGGTGCTGGCCATACGTACCGGCTGGTTATGGCTGCGGTGACCGTATTTGAGTTTATAGATAGATGCGCCTCCGGCTTTGGCAAGCAACTGGTTTCCCATACAGATTCCGCAAATGGGCTTGTTGCCGCCGAGGGCTTTGCGGATGTTACGGACGGCCGCGTCGCAGGTATCCGGGTCGCCGGGGCCGTTGCTGATGAACAGGCCATCGTATTCCATATCGTTAAAGTCATAATCCCACGGCACGCGAACGACGGTAAGATCTCTTTTCCGGAGGCAGCGGATGATGTTGTGCTTGACGCCGCAGTCGACGAGGACAACGCGTTTTTTACCTTTCCCTTCGTTGTAAGTTATGACTTCCTTGCACGACACTTTGTCTACAAAATTCACTTCGTCGTAATTGAACGCTGAAATTTGAGCGTTGACAGCCTTTTCGTCCACATCGTCCCCTAACGCGATGCATCCTATCATGACACCATGTTCGCGCAAGCGTTTTGTCAGTGCGCGCGTATCTATTCCATAAATGCCGGGGACGCCTTCTTCTTTCAGCCATTCGGCAAGGGAGTTGACGGAGTTCCAATGACTACATTCGTAGCTGTAATCGCTGATGATGATGGCGTCGGCATGTATCCGGTCGCTTTCCATGAAGACGGAAATCCCGTCCGGTTGCACCGTGCGTGCAGGAACGCCGTAATTGCCGATAAGGGGATAGGTAAGTGTCATCAATTGTCCGGCGTAGGAAGGGTCTGTGAGGCTTTCGAGATACCCGCTCATCGCGGTATTGAAAACCACCTCGCCGATGACGGATTTTTCCGCTCCGAACGAAAAGCCTTCGTATTTGCTGCCGTCATCTAAAATTAATGTTGCCTTTGTTATGTTCATCTATTTGTCCTGTTTAAAATAAGTTTCTTCCATATAATTGATAAACGCCCGGTTGACCATTCGCGTTCCGCCGGGGGTGGGATAGTCCCCCGAGAAATACCAGTCGCCCGGATGATTCGGGCAGGCGGCGTGCAGTCCTTCAATCGTCTGAAAGACGAGTTCTATTTTTGCACGTATATTGGGGCCGCTTAGTAATTTTGCCGCTTTTTTTGAGATGTCTTCGCTGGTGAACGGGGCGTAAATATCTTTTACATAATTTATAGCCGCCCCGTTTGCGTGTAATTGCTGCTTCTTCGCCTTATGGTATGTATCAATGATGACGTCTTCTTTCTTTTTTTCCCTGAGCAGTTCAATGGCGGCTTTGAAAGCGATAAACTCATCCATGCTCGACATGTCGATGCCGTAATAGTCAGGATAGCGGATCTGCGGAGAGGAGGATACGAAGATTATTTTTTTCGGATGAAGCCGGTCGAGTATGCTTATGATACTCTGTTTGAGCGTCGTTCCGCGTACGATGCTATCGTCGATAACAACCAGGTTGTCTTTTTCCGGCGTGATGCTGCCGTATGTGATGTCGTACACATGCGCTGCCAGGTCGTTGCGGCTGTTTCCTTCGGCAATGAACGTGCGCAGCTTGATGTCTTTTACGGCAACCTTCTCGTTCCGTATACGTTGCGACAGTATTTTCTGCAGTTCGCTTTCGCTTATGGAAGCGCCTTTTTCCGCTATCTGTTTTGCCTTTAGTTCGTTGAGGTACTTTTGCAATCCTTCCAACATGCCGTAATATGCTACTTCGGCCGTATTGGGGATGAAAGAGAAAACGGAATGTTCGATGTCATAATCAATTTTTTTGAGGATATGGCCGGTTAAATTTTCACCGAGCTTTTTACGTTCCTTATAGATATCAATGTCACTGCCGCGCGAGAAATAAATGCGCTCGAAGGAGCAGGCGCTCGACGGTTCCGGTTTCAGGATCTGCGAGGTCTTGACCGTTCCCGTGCGGCTGATGAAAAGCGCTTCCCCGCGCTGAAGCTCTTTTATGCCGTTTATGTTCACGTTCATCACGGTTTGTATGACGGGGCGTTCCGATGCCAGCACTGCAATTTCGTCGTCGACATAATAAAAAGCGGTACGTATTCCCCAGGGGTCGCGGATCGAGAATGATTCCCCGCTGCCGGTCACGCCGCAGATGACGTAGCCGCCGTCCCACGTCGATGCCGCTTTTTCGATTATGTTCGACAAGTCGATATTTTCTTCAATTGCATGGGTGATGTCCTGGTTTTTCAGTCCTTCCGACTCGTATTTCCGGAAGAGGCGTTCGGCTTCCCGGTCAAGCCGATGTCCGAGCTGTTCGAGGATGAAGTAAGTATCGGCATAACGGCGGGGATGCTGTCCCGTTGAGGTTATATCCCGAAAGATATCGTTCACGTTTGTCATGTTGAAATTGCCGCAAATCGCAAGGTTACGCGCACGCCAATTGCTGCGGCGCAGGAAAGGATGAATGTACGACAGGCCGGATTTGCCCGTTGTGCTGTATCGCAGGTGTCCGATGTAGAGTTCGCCGGCAAAAGGCAGGTTCGCTTTTGCGAAAGACGGGTCTTTGAGCTGTTCGGCCGGGACGTCTTTGTATTGCCTGTACACATTGTCGAATATTTCCGTGATCGCTCCCGTGCCGACGGCTCTTTCGCGGAACATGTATTCTTCTCCGGGATTGGCTTCCAGTTTCACGCAAACGAGTCCCGCACCTTCCTGTCCGCGATTATGCTGTTTCTCCATTAGCAGGTAGAGCCTGTTGAGGGCGTACATCCACGAACCGTATTTCCGATGATAATGTTCTAAGGGCTTCAACAGCCGTATCATGGCTACGCCACATTCATGTTTCAATGTTTCCATTCGGTCTGATATTGTAAAAATCGCACAAAAATACGTGTTATATTTGTTATTTCAATATGATACAAAAAAAACGAACACTAAAAAAAGTGCCCGTTTTTTTTAATCTTCATCCTTCCATGTTATTTTAAAATTTTGTATTTACCGATTACGGGAAGTTCTTTCGCTTCTCCCTTGGCAGCATTTATAATGCCAATTATCATCAGGACGAGAATCCCGAGGCCGCAGATAAAACTTAATACGCCTACTATTGTCATAAGAAAAGAGTGTATAAATGCAAGTACAACCATCAAAATAGATAATGCAACATTTAATACAACCCCGACTATACACAGAAGAATGCCCTGATTCGTGTGGAAACGGGCAAATGGAGATTCTTTAGCAGCAAACAGGGGAACTAAAAACAAAATTCCAAAATATGCAAGGATTGCCATGACTTTATTGTCCTGGACATCTTTCGGGTCAACAGTTAAATTTTCCGCCATAATAAAAACATTTTAATTGATTAATAAATAAATAAAAATAATTGATTAAATCCTTTGCAAAGATATGCGTATTTTTCCGAACGTCAAAAAAATAATAGCATTTTCTTTCATAAAATTTTCACATTGTCATGAGCATGCCCATCGCGTTCCCGTTTCGACGCTTTTCAAATAAAACTGTAAATATTATACTGTATGCGACATAAATTTGTAAGGTTCGAAATGTAGAGACAGGGCATGCCCTGTCTCTACCGGGATGGGGGCGGTATCATCTTATTTTTTACACGTTACTATCCTGCGCGAAGCATAATTGAGCATTGAACGATTTAACATCCATAATTGAATGATTTTTTGCCGGGCTTAAATTTGCATTATCCTAACTTTGTCCCCGTCGAAAAATTACAGTTTTACAAATTTAATTTAATACGCATGAAGAAGAAAAAAATATCAATTATGATGCTGGTTATCTCCTGCATGGCAGGGTGTAACGACGATGACGGTAGGGAACATCAATACGACGCTACAGGGAAAAGTTGCCGGCGTACAGGTGATAGCCGGGAACGGCGCCCCCGGAACGGTTCCTAAAGTGTTGATCCGCGGTTCTTCCACACTGAACCTGAGCGCCGACCCCCTCTATGTCGTAGATGGCGTGCCCATGGGCACAAACCCGAATTTCTTAAATCTCAATGAGATAGAAAGCATGGAAGTGTTGAAAGACGCATCTGCCGGCGCCATCTACGGCAGTATGGCGTCGAACGGCGTTATCATGACGACGAAAAGGGGCGTGGAAGGCAAGCCCGTTTTTACCGCTATGGCGGCAATGGCGGATGGGATCGCCTGACGGCGCGCATATCGAACGATTTTAAATTTTCAAAATACATATCCGCCGGTTTCCTGTTAAATCCCCGTCATGAAAGCTGGGGATCACCCTCAAACTGGCATGATAACCTGAGGATCGACCTCATTACTCCGGTTTACCTGCCCGCCGAAGACCTCACCGGCAGCAAAAACGAGTACAGCGTTTACGGGCGTTCCAACCTCAGCTATGTCTGGAATCCGGTAGCATCCAATAAACGCAACTTCAACAAAGCCGGATATTTCGCCTTGGGAGGCAATGCGTATATAAACATCAATTCCATTCCCGAACTGACATTTAAATCGCTGATAGGATTTGATTATGTAACGTGTAAAAAATAAAATGGCAAAAACAAGTTTGAAAAAATGCTTCATGCACTTGCACGAAGGACAAAATCAGCCGGAAAAATACTTTGCGTTCAAGCGTAAAGGACAAAATCGGTCGGATTTATGAAAACTTGAATACAGTATAGACCGGACATTAAGCGGTTCGAGGCAACAGGCTCCGAATAACAGCGAAGTCTTGCGCGAGATTAATGCCGGAACGCTATACCCTGCGGTCGACGGGAACAAGGTCATGCGTTCGCTTTTATCCTATTTCGGCCGCGTATCATACAACTACGACCGGCGCTATTATCTGACGGCTACTTTCCGGCGCGACGGTTCGTCCAAGTTCATGACGAAAAACAAATGGGCCAATTTCCCATCCGCATCCGTTGCATGGCAACTTGCCAATGAATCGTTTATGCGGAATCAGTCCCTGTTCGGCTCTCTTAAGTTGCGTGCAGGCTGGGGACAGGTCGGCAATCAAAACCTGCCGTCAGCCGTATACGAATCGCTCCTTTACCAGCATTACTGCCTCTCCGGCAGCAACCTGACAAATACGTCCCATATCAGTACGATCCGGAATGAAGATATTAAAAGGGAAACGGTGGAAGATATAAACTTCGGCGTAGATTTCAGCCTGTTGAACAATTCTCTGAGCGGTTCGGTCGAATATTAGTATTGGACAAGTATGGATGTACCGCCCGCATCCTTTTTTGCTTCGGCCTGGTTATCGCCCGAAAACGACCGTTTGGTTGTAGTCTACACAAATATGTCGGTAAAAGACATTGAGGTAGAATTAGACATTAAAGGCATAAACAGGAAATATACTTCAAAAAAGAAGTATACCACTTCGCAAACAAAAGACCTGAATGAAGAACCGCCAACTCTACCGGACGAAAATAATTGTCTTATAGAATCAAAGTCGGTAACTACGGTCGTATATCATTTTTCCACAACCGACTAAACCCCCGTTTTGATAGCGTTTGTCTGCCCGGTCGAAATTTGATTTCTCATGCTTTGTCTTCCCGGTAGTCAAAAAACTTAATCAGTTTGCGGCTTGTCGGGGGCATTTGTTTGCGGGCGATTAATTCGATGGGTTCGAATACGATGTCGGGGGCGACGCGTATTTTCGAGCGGAACAAGTCCTTTATCTGTTTTATGAAAGATTCGCTGTTGTTTGGGCTGCCTGCGAGAATGCGTATGCCGTCCGTGCCGATTGTGTTTGTATAGACCTCCACGATGTAGTTTTTTATCTCCGGGATGTTTTCGAGGACGTCGTACAGTGCGGCGGGATAGAGCGTCGTTCCCTTGTATTTTATCATCTGTCCTTTGCGTCCGAGGATGGGGCCTAAGCGCAGGGTGTTTCGTCCGCAGGCGCAGGGTTCTTCGAAATGATAGCAGACGTCTCCCGTTTTGAAACGGATAAGCGGCATGCCCTCTACGCCGATGGTGGTGACGGTTATTTCGCCGGGTTCGCCCGGTTTTGCAGGCCGGTTGTCGTCGTCCAGGAACTCGACGATTGTGAGGTCGGGCTTGTGGTGCGTTCCACATTCTTTTTCACATTCACTGAACGACGACTGCATCTCCGTCGAGGCATAGTTTACGTGCATGGAGAGTTCCGGCCACAGCGAATGAATTTTTTCTCCGAGGATATTGTACGTATGACTGTTTGTGCGGACGGTCTCGCCTACACATATCGCGCGTTTTATGGAACTGTTGCGATAATCAATGTTGTTGGCGATCGCAAAATCAATGAGTTTGAGCAGGAACGACGGTACGCAAACGCATACGGTCGGGTTTATGCGGCGTATGACGTTCCATTGCAGTTCGGGTATGCCGTTTCCCGTGCGTATCAGGCCAGAAGCGAATTTCAGGCTACCCAGCTGGCATGCCTGTCCTGCCATGAAGCAACGGTCGATAGTGACCATGAGCTGGATGACGTCGGACGGTTTGCATCCCGCAAATTCGTAGGACAGCGCTTCGCTCAGGGCGAGGCGTTGCAGGTCGTTTACCGTATCGGCAAAAGTGACCGGAGTGCCGAGCGTTCCCGACGTAGTCACATAATCGCGAATATCGGATTGGGGGACGCAGACGAAATCCGGATTGCGCACCTGCAAGTCCTGTTTCGTTGTGACGGGTATACGCTGCAGGTCTTCGATCTGTTTTATTCGTGAGATATTGATATTTTCTTTTGCGAACAGCTCTTTGTAAAACACGGATCGGGCGTTTACGTACTCAAGCAGTTCAATCATTTTCTTTTCCTGATATGCTTTTATTTCCGGTTGCGAAAGGTACTGAAGTTTTATACTATTATTCATAACTGTACATTAATATATTTTAGTCGTTTATTTTTTCTGCATTTTCGACCGGTGCGGCATATATTCCGAGGAATATGGACATGAGCGAGTCTTTGTCACCGTCTATTTGTTTGAGCATGTAGTTGCAGCGGTCGATGAATATTTCCTTTTCTTCCGGCGTATAAAAATCGCCGTATTTTGAACTTCCCGCACGGATGTCGTATGCTATATAATTGTTGTTATATAATTTATAGTTTTCGTGGATGCGACGGTCGATGAGCGACGCTACCTTTTTATAAAATTCGTTAGGGAATTTGTAGTCTATGTCAAGATCTTCGAATGTGACGGGTTTGCATATCCTTATGTTGACAAACCCTTTCGGCTGCAATATTCCCGTCAGCACGCTGTTAAGGTCTTCATCCGGTTGCTTCACATATTTCTCGCCCTTGAGCGAAAGATAAAGTTCGCGCGTCTTCAGGATGTCGCACGATTCTATCTGATACGATACCGCAACGGGTACGATGTGCAGTTCGCCCATGGAGAGAATCAGATCGGTCGCTTTGCTCATGCAAAACATTTTTATGATACCCTGGTCGGTCGCGTCGTTACCGTCTTTGGTGCGACCGTTGCGTTGAGCGATCCATACGGATTCGCCTTTTTCCTTAATCGTGTAACGGATGTATTCCGACAGATGCAGTGAATTTTTGAGGAAATTGCGAATGTTGCTGCTTCGTATCACTTTGAACATTTTATTTGCTTTCCCGATGTCGACAATCAGTTGCGGATGCATCAGGTTGCTTCCGAACGTTATTTCCGTAGTCTTAAAACCGTTGGAGTGAAGAAGATACTGGAGTAGCGAAGAATCGAGCATGATGTCCCTGTGGTTCGAAACGAAGAGGTATCTCTTTTCCGGGTCAAGGCCGTCAAGTCCGCTGTAAGTAAAGTCCGACATGGAGCGTGCGATGACCTGCTGGTTTACGTAATACATGACTTTTTGCTGGAACGCGTCGGTCGTCCGGATGTTACGTACCATTTCCCGGACTTTTTCCACGCTTTCGTCCGGGAAAATATATTGCGACAACATTCCGAAATATTCACTTTCGGCGATACGCTGCATGGCCGGCGGAATCTCGGAAGGATAGTAGGGACGTATATCGTCGAATTTATCTTGCATAGATGAGTTTTTCAGTTGTAAAATAAGGATTTTATTTCGTCGGATGAAAGCAGGCGGTAATCGGGTCTGCCTTTTTCCCCGTTTATTTCGGGGAATGATACCTGGAAAACTTCTTCGTCGTAGAACGATAATTTCGAATTTGTATCGGGATTACATTCGAGATAGACGACGTCCTTTTCGGAAAAACCTTTGCTTTCACAAATTTGCTTTAACAGTGAATATCCCGCATAAGTAACAGACGTTCCGGGATTATCCTGATACAGTTCCGTTACAATAATGTATATCTTCCCCTTGCTGGCCGGCATTTTCAATCCGCACTTTGACGGGACGTCCCACTGTCCTTTGAAATCAAAAACTTCGTCGTAGTATTTTTCAGGCACTTTCATTTTTATATAAATTTTTAGTCGTCAAATAATTGTTCATCCGCTCGATATCCTTGTATTTTGGCGTATCATCGGCAAAGATAGGAAAGAATGATCGGATTTCATCATAAATTGCGTATGTTTTTTTTGACATATTCTTTTGTATCTTAAGATAATCGACAGCCTGAACGAGCGCCATGAAATGGATGGACATCACCTGAAATCCGTTTTCAATGACGGTACGCGCCATTAACGAGGAATTTGTCCCCATGCTGACGATGTCCTGATTATCATTGTTGTTCGGTATGCTGTGAACATACATGGGATTGGACAATGTCTGACATTCGGCGGTAGTCGAGGTGGCGGTGAACTGCGCCGCCTGCAGGCCGTAATTCAGGCCGAGTACGCCAAGGTTGAGGAACGGGGGCAATATGTTATCGTTGATGCGGTTATGGCACAGGTAATTCAGCTGGCGTTCGGCAAGCATCGTCATTTTGGTAACGGCGATTTTCAGCTTGTCCATTTCGAAGGATACATAATCGCCGTGGAAATTGCCTCCATGGTAGACGTATTTGGTTTGAGGATCCACAATCGGGTTGTCGCACGCTGAATTGAGTTCGTCGATAAGCACCTTTTCCGCATTCTCAAGTTCGTCGTACACGGGGCCGAGTATCTGGGGTACGCAACGCAGTGAATAATAAGCCTGCACTTTATGTTTGAAGATCTTCTCCGTATGCTTGTGATACATTTCTATCTCGCGCTTCTTCATCGTCCGGTTGTCCTGCGCCCATTCGCACATCCTGCGGGCTACCGCCAACTGCCCACTGTGCCTCTTCGTGCCATTCAGGATGGGCGACATCATGTCGTCATACGAGGCCGCTATTTCATTCATCATGACGGATGCGATGATAGCCCATTCCATCAACCGGCGGGCGTATATCAGGTTGACAATGCCGATGCCGGTCATTACGGACGTTCCGTTTGTCACGGATAAGCCCTCGCGGATATATATTTCAAACGGTTTCAGCTTTTCCGCCTTCATGACTTCTGCCGTAGGGGTCAGCTTGCCTTTGTAGAAAACTTCCCCTTCCCCGATGAGCGTCAGCGCAATGTGAGCCAGCTGCACGAGGTCGCCGCTGGCGCCGACGCTTCCATGTTCGGGTATGTACGGATAGATGTCGCGGTTTATAAACTCGGTTATGAGATTGACAAGGCTGGCATGCACGCCGGAATACCCTTGCAGGAACGTGGACAGGCGCGCGATCATGGAAGCCTTGACGTACAAAGGCTCCAATGGCTTGCCGGCGCCCGTCGAATGGCTTCGGATGATGTTATACTGTAATTGCCTGCGGCAGTCGTCGTCGACACGATACTGCGCCATCGGCCCGAAGCCCGTATTGATGCCGTATATGATTTTTTCTTCGGAGAAATCTTTTAAGAAAGAATAGCAGTAATCGACTTTTTGAATTGCTTTCGCCGGCAGGCGCAGTTTTTTCCCGCCGTATAAAAGTTCTTCAATATCATTTAGCGAGAATCCTTTTTCAGGTTTGTAAGTAATTGTTTTTCCCATTGTTTATATGTTTGCCTGTATGAATTATAAATTTTCAATTATTTTTTCGAGATGCATCCCGTGCGAGCCTTTTATAAGTATTTCATACCCTTTTATCGGGTTTGCCTTAAGATATTCGTTGAGTTCGTCCACGGTCTTGAAGCAGGTGTATGCTTGCCCGGCGGCGGAAAACCGTTCGCCGCAGAGCAGCGTCCTGTCGAATCCGTACCCGTTCACAAGCGATATGATTTCCTCATGCAGTCCGGGGCTTTCTTCGCCAAGTTCCCGCATGTCGCCGAGGATGACGGCTTTTTGCCGTGCCGTGTCGGTTCGGCGGTTCCGGGATGAGGCGAAATTCTCCAGCGCCGCCCTCATGCTGTCGGGATTAGCATTGTATGCATCTATAATAAGAATGTTGCCGGCTGTTTTTTTCAGTTGCGAACGATTGTTCGTCGGCTCGTAGGCCGATATAGCTTCGTTGATCCGTTCGGGCGGGACATCGAAATAAAGTCCCATCGCAATGGCGGCAAGCGCATTGTATAAATTGTAATCGCCTATGAGGCGCGTCTCTACGTCGTATGCGTCAGTGCGTCGCCGCCACCGGAACGAAAGGAAGGGATTGTTGCAGATAACATCCCCCGTGACCGGCGGATATTTTTGGCCGCGCATATCTTCCTGTTCCGTTTCGTCGCGGATTTTGCCGTAAGCTATTTTTTCAATACCTTCCGCAATCTTCATCAGATGTTTATTATTCCTGTCAATGAAAACCTTGCCGCCCGTCTTCCTTATGAAATCATACAGTTCGCCTTTTGCCCGCACGACGCCTTCGAACGAGCCGAATCCTTCCAGGTGAGCCTGTCCGACGTTTGTGACAAGTCCATAATCGGGCCGGGCAATTTCCGCCAGGTCGCGGATTTCCCCGGGATGACTGGCGCCCATTTCCACAACGGCTATCTCGTGCCGGCGGGTCAGCCGGAGCAGGGTCAGCGGTACGCCTATATGATTGTTGAGGTTGCCTTCCGTAAACAGCGTGTTATATTTTTCGGACAAAACCTTTGCCGTCAGTTCCTTTGTCGTTGTTTTTCCATTTGTACCCGTGATGCCTACGACCGTAACGCCCAGTGTCTCCCTGTGGAGGCGTGCGAGTTGTTGCAGCGTTTCGGTTACATTATCGACCAATATCGTCCGTTCGCCGCTTTGCGCGGAAACATCGTCGATAACCGCGCGGGAACAGCCGGCCTGCAGCGCTTTCCCGGCATAAGCGTTGCCGTCAAACGATTCGCCTTTAAGCGCGAAAAATATGGCTCCCGGCTTGCAGGTGCGGCTGTCGGTAGTGACATCGGGACGCTGTTTATATAATGTATATAACTCGGATAAATCCATGCGATTGTATATTTTGTGGCGCAAAAGTAATTTATATTAGGTTATTTTCATACATTTGCGAGCGAAAAAATTTGTTTGGAATATTTTGATTATTAGAAATAATGTGACGACGTTGTGCTGATAATCAGTAATTTTATGATTGATGATGAGGACAAAACAATTGAATATAAAAGGTCGGTTGATGGTGCTGGATACGCCTGTTGTGATGGGCATACTCAACGTAACGCCGGATTCGTTTTACGCCGGGAGCCGGCAACAGAATGAAGCGGCTGTCGCCAGGCGTATCGAAGCGATAATAGCCGAAGGCGGCGGCATGGTAGATGTCGGCGGGTATTCCTCGCGCCCGGATGCGGCGGACGTATCTGCCGGGGAAGAATGGAGCAGGGTAGAGCCGGCCTTGAAAATGCTGCAGTGCGACTATCCCGGAATTGCCGTATCGATTGATACATTCAGGGCGGATCTGGCGCGGCGTGCAGTGGAAGAATACGGGGTTGCCGTCATTAATGATATTTCCGGCGGAAGTATGGATGAAAGCATGTTTGAGACGGTGGCGCGGCTGAACGTGCCCTACGTGCTTATGCACATGCGCGGCGTTCCGCAGACAATGCAGCAGCATACGGATTATCGCAATCTTATCGAAGACGTCATGCTGTATTTTGCCGGGAAACTGCGGACGTTAAGGCTGTCGGGCGTCAATGACGTCATCATCGACCCCGGTTTCGGCTTCGCCAAGACGCTCGACCAGAACTATGAGCTGATGCGTTACTTGAATGAGTTCTCGACGATGCTTGAGTGCCCCTTGCTGGTAGGCATTTCCCGCAAAAGTATGATATACGGACTGCTGGGCGGCGCGGCTGACGACAGCCTTAACGGTACGGCCGTGCTCAACACGTTCGCCCTGCTCAACGGAGCAGATCTGCTGCGGGTACATGATGTGAAAGCCGCAGTCGAAGCTGTCAAAATTATAACTAAATTAAAACACGGATAATATGTTTATTTCATTCGGGATAAAAGACGCAATAGATATTATTCTGGTAGCATTCCTGATGTACCAGACTTACAAGCTGATGAAAAGCTCCGGCACATTAACCATATTCAGCGGGGTCGTATCCATCATTGCAGTATGGGTGCTCGTTTCGCAAGTCCTGGAAATGCGCCTGATGGGCGCTATACTGGACAAGTTTATA
This sequence comes from Tannerella sp., assembly GCA_031264155.1. Classification (GTDB taxonomy): domain Bacteria; phylum Bacteroidota; class Bacteroidia; order Bacteroidales; family Tannerellaceae; genus Tannerella. The sequence goes on from JAISEJ010000176.1 coordinate 34,906, forward strand.
AGCGTCGGATTCATTGTCCTGGTAATCATATTTCAGGATGAGATACGCCGTTTCCTTATTGCGCTGGGATCCAACCGGGGCTGGCGCATTTTCTACAATTTTTTCAGGAAGAAGGATGACGGCTCCGCCGCCCAGAAATTCATTGCGCCGGTCGTGCTGGCATGCATGAACCTTGCCAAAAAGAAGACAGGCGCGCTTATTGTGATACAGCATGAAATGGATTTGTCCACCTATATCCAGACCGGCGAAATGTTTACCGCCGACGTGAATGCCCGCCTCATCGAAAACATCTTCTTTAAAAACAGTCCGCTTCATGACGGGGCGATGATCATTGCCGGCGGCGAAATCAAAGCCGCCGGATGCATCCTGCCGGTAGCGCATAACGTCGAAATACCCAGGGACATGGGCTTGCGCCACCGTTCCGGCCTGGGAATGTCCATCGAAACAGACGCTCCAGTCATCATCGTATCGGAAGAAAGAGGCTCCATCACCGTCGCACATAACGGAAAACTAAGCGTCGACATTTCCGCCGAAGATTTGCAACTGATTCTCTCCGGCGAAAAAGACGTCTGAAGCGTGCCGGGAATCTCGCAGGCATAGCGAGGCATGTTTCCGGACGGATTGCCGGAAACGGCGCCGGAACAAAGGCTTTCGCAGGCGGGCTTTTGACGTGTGGTAAGCAGCGGCCGATACGGTATTATGTAGGGGCGTAGCGCGCTACGCCCTTCCCGGTACAACACCCCCGGTACAACACCCTCCCGGTACGACGTAAATAAGGGCGTAGCACGCTACGCCCCTACACAATCCACAATACATAACATACAACACACAATATCCACAATCCACATCGTCGCGCATGGACTTTCCGGCAAAAAAATAACATACCGATAAAAAAACGATTTTTTTATGTTTTCATTTTGTTTTTCAAAAAAAAGCAATATCTTTGCCGGCGTTTGTATATGTCTTTTAAAAGTGTATAAATCATGTCTTTTGAAAGTATATGCATTGTGGTTTTTAAAATAATAGTATGTCAGACATTAATGTAAAATATTCATCCCGTTTTGAGTTAATTAACATCCTTATGTTGATTAATAAGGTATGGGCGAGCGCATACTCGCGTGGTTTTACAGGGAAAGAAATAAATCTATGAAAAACCATCCCTTAATTTTATTCGTTATTGAACTTTTATCCGGCGTAAGGAATTTATTCCATGGCGCGGGTAACTTATTTTTTGACGTCCACATTCCAATTGTGGAGCGCCACATTCCAATTGTGGGGAACCACATTCCAATTGTGGGGCGCCACATTCCAATTGTGGGGAACCACATTTCATTTGTGGGACGCCACATTCCAATTGTGGGGAACCACATTCCATTTGTGGGACGCCACAATCCAATTGTGGGGAACCACATTCCAATTGTGGGGCGCCACAATTCAATTGTGGGGAACCACATTTCAGTTGTGGGGCGCCACAATTTGTTTATGGACGTTAATAATTCGCTTATGGGCGTTGGGGAATCATTCGCCGGAAAACGCGATCCGCCTGTTGTAGGCTTACTTTCACTTGATGAGATACGATAATTTTAATTACCGTACCGGGGCAAGCGTCCGTCACGACAATAAATAAAAAACATCAGCATATAAATAAAAAAGTTACAAATACAAAAAGGTGGATATTATGAATAACATGAAAGGAATTAAACAGTGTGTCATCGCGGCAATTTTTCTCTTAACAGTGACAACCCGGAACGCAACGGCGCAAACGCAGCGTCCCGGCGGCATAAACAACTCCAACTACACCTGGCTGGCGTGGCTCACGCCGGACAGCTACAACAACGGAATCTGGACGAACCTGATACAAGGCTCGGCAAGTGTCGGTGATTT
>JAISEJ010000013.1 GCA_031264155.1 Tannerella sp.
CTGCCGTAACCCGAATCGGCAATTTCCGTTTCGGGAAGGCGTCCGTAACGTTCTTTAAACTCCTCGTTGAACGGTTTGAATGTACGAAAATCTGTCGGATTGGGGAAAAACTGATAATGTGCTATCATTTGATTTTCTGTGCCAATCTGCAGATTGTAGGCGGGTTTTAACTGACCGTTTTTCATATGATCTTCCTTCATACGCATAAAGGTTGCATCCGGGTCGGTCTTGGAATATGAATTCCTGTCTCCCATAATTTCCAGTTTTTCTTCGTACTCCTTCAGTTTCGGTAAATATTTTTTCTCCAATATTTTAAGCGATTTTGTAACTGCTTTTTCTTCTTCTTTTGTTAGATTCTTTTGGCTGTTTTCGGCATTGATTTGGGAGATGCGTTTTTTGAGTTCTGTTGAGTTTATGGGCGTGGGCGGATCGTCATCGGGCTGGTTGTCCTGTGCAATGCAATCATTGATCTGTTCAAGATGACCCCGATTTTTGCTTCGAGTTTCGCCTTGTTTTTTTCAACCGACTTGCGTCATACAAAGCTGTAGCGATTCGCCCGCGATTCCATTTTCGTACCGTCAATATAAATCGTGTTTAAAGTCAGGTAACCCATATCGACAAGCAGTAGCACTACTTGTGTAAATATCTGATTGATCGTGTCCTTCAGGTGTGAAGAGCGGAAAGTGTTGACCGTGTGGAAATCCGGTTCCTGCATACCTGAAAGCCACATATAGTGGATATTTTCGCGGATATTTTTGGCTGTTTTTCGACAGGAATAAACGGGCATAAAGCAACACTTTGAGCATCATTCGCAGGTAGTAAGAGGTCGTTCCACTGCCTTTGTAAGAGTCAACAATCTTACTGATATCAAGATTATCAACTATTTGATTGACTAATCGTATAGGCGAGTCATCAAGGACTTTCCCATCCAATTGCATTTTTTACTCTTTTTTACTCGGATGAGACATAAAAAAAGGGCTGTCTGACTTTTGAGACAGCCCCTTTTCGTTACACTTATAAATATTTATAAAAAGGCTTTTTAGTCTTTTTTTTATCCATTCACTTTTTTCATGTGAGCGATTAGTTCAAGAACTTTATTTGAATAACCCCATTCGTTGTCATACCATGAAACAACTTTTACGAATGTGTCGGTCAAAGCGATTCCTGCTTTTGCATCGAAGATCGAAGTACGGGCGTCACCGATGAAGTCTGAAGAAACAACATCATCTTCCGTGTATCCCAGTATACCGTTCAGTTCACCTTCCGAAGCTTCTTTCATAGCGGCTTTGATATCGCTGTATGAAGCCGGTTTAGCCAAGTTAACGGTAAGGTCAACTACTGAAACGTCGAGTGTTGGAATGCGGAACGACATGCCTGTCAGTTTGCCGTTCAATGAAGGAATAACTTTACCGACAGCTTTAGCTGCGCCTGTTGACGAAGGGATAATATTGCCTGATGCAGCGCGGCCGCCTCTCCAATCTTTTACCGAAGGGCCGTCAACCGTTTTTTGAGTAGCGGTTGTAGCGTGAATAGTGCTCATCAAACCATCCGTAATACCAAACTTGTCATTCAGTACTTTTGCGATGGGAGCAAGGCAGTTTGTCGTACAAGATGCATTGGAAACGAACCGGGTTCCTTTTTCATAAGCGTCGAGGTTTACGCCACAAACGAACATAGGGGTATCGTCTTTGGACGGAGCCGACATTACGACATATTTAGCGCCGGCATCGATGTGTCCTTGCGCTTTTTCTTTGGAAAGGAACAAACCTGTCGACTCAACAACATATTCGGCGTCTACAGCATCCCATTTCAAGTCGGCAGGATTTTTTTCTGCAGTTACGCGAATTACGTTACCATTAACAATTAAGTTACCGTCTTTGATGTCAATTATTCCGTCAAACTGACCATGGATAGTATCATATTTCAACATGTATGCCATGTATTCAACACTGATCAGGTCATTAATACCAACTACCTGAATGTCATTTCTCTCCTGAGCGGCACGGAATACCAAACGTCCGATGCGGCCAAATCCGTTAATACCTACTTTAATCATTGTCTAAAAATTTAATAGTTTAAATAAAAATGTCTATTATACTTCTTCTATGTATATTTTTACGGGCACAAAATTACAATTTATTTGTAGCATGGACAACAAAATGAAGAAAAATTTTCTTATTTATTTTCGGGAAGATGCTTTTTTATTTCCCGAGAATAGTCCGGAAATTAAAGATATTGCTTTATTGATGCCCCATGTTATAAGCATAGGTTGAATAATACTCCAGACAACGGGCAACAAATTTCTTGCGATTGCGAGATAATCGGATGCGGCAAACGGAACTGTTAACTCTTCTCGTTTGCCTCTGTCGACCATGGCTGTATCTGTTTTCTTAGCGGATTTTCCAGATGAAAACAGCAAGGACGAGATACCGGAAAGAAGTAGTTCCGGTGCATTGTCCCGTATATAAGCAAAATCTTCACCCAGCTTTTTTTCCTGTTCGCGGCACATCGCTTCGATGTTCACCTTGTAGGCAAGAAATTGTTCAATGGGCGAGAGGGGGTTGTTCTGTACTTTCGGATGTTGATTTCGTTGCTGCATCTTTTTTATGTCCGTTTGAGTTCAGCGCTGATATGATTATGTTTATAACCTGCAAGCGAATCCGATACTTATTAAAGATTACCAGTAAAATAAGTATCACGTAAAGCCCTGCTACGATCGCAAAACCAGCAGTTGTGGAATCAAGCCATTTGCTTAACAGGAAACCCAATGTAAGCATGGCAAACAGGATTGCGAAAAGTATCAATGCCGACAGTAATAATCCGTACGAGAGGACAGCAATAACTTTGCCGATCCGCTCATACGCATTAAGTTTGATTAATTCTAATTTTAATTCCGTGTACATTGAAATATCGTCTTTCAGTTCACGGAAAATTCTTTCTGTATCTTTCCTCATTATTCAAAGGAATTTTATCATTCAATGCTCCGGTTTATTCGACAGTTCCGGATTCTTCCGTAAGGTTTTCAACGTTACCCTTGTACTTATTTACTGCGGCGTTGAAACCTTCTTTGACTTTTCCAACGATGCCGTTTAACTCATCGAGTATCTGGTCTTTTTTGTCTGTGGCAGCAAGATAACCGATTGCTGCACCTACTACTGCGCCTATAACAAGTCCTAACAGTAATTTTGAATCAACATTGTTTTTCATAACGCTATAATTTTAAATTAGTCCTACAAATTTAACCGATTTATTTGTTAAAACAAAATTTTTCACCGGATATTTATCAAATAGGATGAGGATTCACATCTTTTTCACTTTTGCTGCAATCCAGTTTTCTTTTTCCGTAAAAGACAATAGAGACATGCCGCACTTATTACATTCTTTTTCTATAACCGATATATCTTCTTTGTAAAAACCGCTCACGAACAGCCGTCCGCCGGATTTTAACGCAGGTTCGTAATACTTCATGTCTTCTAATAATATGTTTCTGTTTATATTCGCAAAAATGTAGTCAAACATGCCAAAATTCTTTATCTGTTCGGCTCCTCCCAAAACCACCCGTATATTATCGGTATTGTTCAGCCGGCAGTTTTCAACAGCGTTGTTGTAAGCCCATTCGTCGACGTCAATAGCTGTTACGCGCGAAGCTTCTTTTTTTGCTGCCAGAATTGCAAGGACTGCGGTTCCGCATCCCATATCGAGCAATTCTTTACCTTTCAAGTCTAATTTTAGCATTTCACATAGCATAAGATACGTTGTAGCATGGTTTCCCGTGCCGAATGCCATTTTAGGGTCTATGACAATCGGATATTCGAAGCTGTTTTCTTCCGGGTGAAATGAAGCGCGGATGATACATTCATTGCTTATACGGATCGGACGGAAATAGTTTTTTTCCCATTCTTCATTCCAGTCACAATCTGCTATCCGCTTTTTCGTGTGGAAAAAATTGACGTCCGGAACAGGGAAGTTTTTCAGGAGTTCTCCCAGGGTAGACGAGTTATAATTGTCGACGGCGACATAGGCCGTTAAGCCGTTTTTGTTAGAGGAAAAACTTTCGAAACCGATATTTCCGAGTTCCGAAGCCAGGATGTCATTAATCGTATCGGTTTCTATTGAAGACTCATATTTGAATGATAATTCATAATATTCCATGATGAAAATGTTAAATAAGTTCGGCAAAGTTACGCATTTTAATCGTAATCTGATCATCTTATCTATCCCGGAAACAATAACCAGCGTCGTCCACATCGCATCGGCCACCGCGATATAAGGCCCGAAAGTTCTCCGATAGACAGGCTTACCGTCCACCTAATACCCAAACGTCATTTTATTCGGGGGAATAATCCGTTTCCCACCCGATCCACTTGCCGTACTTGCGAAGGTACTTCTCACCGGAATAAACGATATTAAGTATTTTAATGCCATTATTGCCACAAAAGTACGTTCTGCCATCAGAGCCAGTGCCGGCAGCGTAATAACTCCCTGCCATGATATTCGTAGGGATTATATCGCCTGTCAATTCATTCAAAACCCGAATGCCGTTATCAAGGCCGCCACAAAAATACGTCTCCTTATCCGAGCCAGCGCTGACAGCCTGGTAAAATCCCGATGTGATATTCGTATCCACGATACTGCCCGTTGCGTCATCCAGTACCTTAATGCCTGAATCGTAGCCGCAAAAATAAGTCCTACCATCCGAACTGTTACCCCCGGAGTTCCCAAGCTGTATTGCATTCACATTTACATAACCCATATTCCAACTATTTTAATACCTTAATACTCTCCGGCTCTCTTATGGTAATCATCCGAAAAGCTTCCCCACTTACAAACCCGCAGACACTTTGCAGGACATAAAGAGAATTATTTGCACCGCCTGCAATCGCTCCCACTACAACCCAGTTAACACCATTGATACTCCTCTCGACCGTTACCGCGCCAAGGCGTTCTAAAAACTTCACCCTGACAGTCACATTCGTCGCATCAGGCGTAAACACGTCTGACGTGTATTTATCACCCGTTTTCGTAAAACCTAAATTCGTTAATCCCATAAACCCTCCTTTTTATTTAAAATAGAAAACTGTGTTTGATTCTTTACTAACCTTTAGCGCCAAGATACCACGCCGGCAATTAACACAGTCAAAACCTATTGCTCACTCTGAGACGGATACTTCTCATCCCACTTCGCCCGATACCCGTCATCCGTAAATTCCGCATCCAACACCTTCTTATATGTCCCGATATTGTCGACGGAAATCATCCCGTTGACATCAATGGCGCGTACGTGATTCTTCAAATAGAAAAACTCCTCATCCGTAAACGAAATATCCATACTCGATAAAAAAACTCTCCGAATCCTTATACCCAACCTCCATCATTTCCGCAGGAAGCCTGTTTGTCACAATGTTACCGTTTTCCTCATCAATAATTTCAACTTCCCCGCAATCGACATCTTTATTATAATGCCGTTCATGCTGTCAAACTGAGGCAACGCCTCATTCAGTAGCAAAATCCTGTCTTTAATCGTTAAATCCATCTTATTAACTCATGTTACGCAATTGCCCGGCATATCCCCGGACTGATTGCGCATTGCGTAGCAGGCTGGGAGCGTATCCGCTTCCGGTATTATACTTCACGCGGTATGACTTTGTGCTTATTAACTCACGATGCTTGGACGCCTGCGCCCATGATGTATGGACGCCCTCGCCCACGATGTATGGACGCCTGCGCCCACGATGTATGGGCGCCTGCGCCCACGATGTATGGGCGCCTGCGCCCACGATGTATGGGCGCCTGCACCCACGATGTATGGACGCCTGCGCCCACGATGTATGGACGCCCGCGCCCACGATGTATGGGCGCCCGCGCCCACGATGTATGGGGGAACGGCTTCAATAACATGGTCAGACTGAAGCAAGCCTGAGCCTGTCCGGAGTATGCCGGTAATACACAAATCCTTGCCGCGTGAAGTATAGAATCGTATCCGATTACGGGACGGGGCGTATCGCGCAGTTCTGTAATCAGGCAATTGCGTAACATGAGTTATTAACTTATGTTATGCACGATGAAAAAAGGATTATCTTCGCAGGATGAAGAGAGAAATGGATTTATGCAGTGATTATCTGCTAAGCAGTTTCGGTCAAGAGACAGCGACAGGCTTGTCAAGATTGTTGGAGAATACCCTGTCTCATAACAAAATAACCCGTATGCTATCGGGAAATGAATTTAGTTCAAGGGATTTATGGCAGGAAGTAAAGCTCCTGGTACGGGAAAACGAAACGAATAACGCCTGCTTAATCTTCGACGATACGATTGTAAGTAAGCCTTACACGGATGAATACGACCTTATCAATTGGCACTGGGATCATAGCAGGATTCGTAATGAAAAGGGCATCAATTTATTGACGGCCTTTTATCACACACAATTACCCACAGTTCCGGAAGCTTTGCGAGTTCCGGTAGCCATTGAATGTGTAAAAAAGACCATTCGGTTCTGCGAAGAGAAAAACCGCAGGGAAAAACACCAAAGTCCCATAATCAAAAATGAGATGATGCGCTTGATGTTGAGACAGGCAGTCGAAAATCAACATCTTAACCCCAAACCCTGATTTTTCAGGTAATAGAGATTTTCATTTGCTTGAGTAATATCTTTGTCGATTTGTTAATTTCCGAAGTTACGCATTCATTGGGACTGAATTTTATTCTCCTGATAGTTTTCAAATGCTCTATTGTGTCGTTGATCGAATATCGATGAATGAGTTTTTGTTTTTTGTTTAACGAAGTGGTTTTCAGTATTTGGAACAGCTTGTATATGGTTTGCATGCTTATATGATTGATAAACATCCATCCGTTGAGCGATTCCGAACGCTGCATATGTGAGCATGAAGCATCAATGGTGT
>JAISEJ010000018.1 GCA_031264155.1 Tannerella sp.
GGGCGTTGCCCGCCATAATTGTTGTAGAGACGCGATGCATCGCGTCTCTACGGCGCACACGCCCTACGCTGTTGATTACGCCATTTCAGGGCTTGGCGTTTGCGGGACATTCATTCCGCTGGATGTTGCCGGCATTGCACTTCGCTCAATATTAATGTCTTATAAGTTATATTTTTTTATCCCTCAGCAAAATCCCGTCAGGGACAACATATTGGTAGAAATCAATTCATAATTCATAATTCAGCAAAATCCCATCAGGGGATGACATATTGATAGAAATCAATTCAAAATTCAAAATTCAAAATTCAAAATTTTTAAAATCTCCCATCAGGGATGACATATTGATAGCAATCAATTCAAAATTCAAAATTCAAAATTCAAAATTTTTAAAGCCTATGGAGAAAAAAGGGATCGAATGAGCGTAAAAAAACAGGGAAATGCGACCAACATTCCCCTGTGCAATCGCTTTTGAAAATAAACAAACGAGTTTAGAAATATTTATTTATCATCAAAAAAATCGAACAAATCTATGCAATTATATCAAATATCAAAAATTTTAATGACCACGGTACTTGCCTGTATCTTTGGCATTTTAACGGCAGCGGCCGGGGTCTCTTCATCGTCGGAAAGGTTTCCGGTCGAATATCAGACGGGTATCAAAATTACCGGTACGGTATCGGAAAGTTCCGGCGTACTGCCCGGAGTAAATGTGGTTATCAGGGGAAGTACCGCCGGTACGACGACAGATGTAAACGGTGAATTTTCAATCACGGTACCCAGTGACACATCTGTACTGCAATTCCGTTTTATCGGGTACAAATCCCAGGAAATTACGGTTGGCAACCGGAGAATCATCTCTGTGATCCTGGAGGAAGCTGCTGCCGAAATAGGTGAAGTAACCGTTGTCGCCTTCGGGAAACAGAAGAAAGAAAGCGTGATCTCGTCCATCACCACGGTAAATATGAAAGACCTGAAACTGCCGAGCAGCAACCTGACCACAGCTTTTGCCGGTCGTATAGCGGGCATGATTTCCTATCAGACCAGCGGCGAGCCGGGACGCGATAATGCCGAATTTTTCATCCGCGGAATCACCACTTTCGGAACAGGAAAAGTCGATCCGCTGATTTTGATTGATAATGTGGAGGTCACTTCAAGCGATCTGGCCAAAATGCATCCGGACGACATCGCCAGTTTTTCGATATTGAAGGATGCAACGGCAACCGCCCTGTATGGCGCGCGTGGAGCAAACGGAGTGATTCTGGTGACCACCAAGGAAGGAAAGGAAGGCAAAGCCCAATTGTCGATTCGTGTGGAAAATTCATTTTCACAGCCGACAAAGACCGTTCAGATGGCAGACCCGATTACTTACATGTATCTTGCCAATGAGGCGGTATCTACGCGTAATTCCTTAGACCCTGTGCCCTACCTCCAAAGCCAGATCGACAATACCATGAACCCCAACCGGAATCAATATGTGTATCCGGCTGTAGACTGGATGGACATGCTGACGAAGGATATGACATCCAACCAGAGGATCAACCTGAATATTTCCGGCGGCGGTACGGTGGCGCGTTATTATGTTGCCGGCTCAATGTCGCAGGATAACGGCATTTTACAGGTGGATAAGCGTAACAATTTCAATAACAACATTGATTATAAAAAATACCAGCTTCGTTCGAACATCAATATCAATCTTAGCAAATCCACGGAGATGATTGTTCGCATGAGCGGTACTTTTGACGATTACACCGGGCCGATTATCGGCGGCGACGATATGTACCGGCGGATACTTCAGGTCAGTCCCACGCGTTTTCCCGCCTATTTTGAGCCGGATGAGACGTATGCAAAAGTAAGCCATATTCTGTTCGGCGGCCATGAGAGCGCCAATTACATGAATCCTTATGCCGAAATGCTCCGGGGATACCGTCAGGAAAGTAAATCATCGATGGTGGCACAGATAGAGATGAAGCAGGATTTCGGCAAATGGGTTGAAGGGCTGAGCGCCCGCCTGCTGGGAAATACTACCCGCAACGCGGCTTTTGACGTGAGCCGTGCCTACTCGCCTTTTTATTATCAGGTAATGCAGTACGACCGTTTTGCAGATAAGTACTCGCTTATGGAATTAAATGTCGGGAATGATTATATCAATTATAATCCCGGATACAAAACGGTCAACAGTTTGTTTTACGGCGAAGCTTCCGTCAACTATAACCGCACATTTGTTGAAAAACATGCTGTCAGCGGAATGTTGGTAGGCATTATCCGCAACGCCCTTACAGCGAATGCCGTCACCCTGTCCGAATCGCTTCCGCAGCGGAATATGGGCTTGTCGGGCAGGCTTACCTACTCGTATGACGACCGTTATTTTGCAGAATTTAATTTCGGTTACAACGGTTCCGAAAAATTCGACAAGGGACATCGCTGGGGTTTCTTTCCTTCCGTAGGTATGGGCTGGCTCGTATCCAATGAATCTTTCTGGACTGACGGATTAAAAGAAGCCATATCGAAACTGAAATTCCGCTTTACTTACGGTCTGGTAGGAAACGACGAAATAGGCTCTGCCCGGTTCTTTTACCTCTCGGACGTAACGCCAAACGGAGGCGGCAATTTCCTCACCGGTTACAATTTTAACGGATTAAGCCGTAACGGCGTTCTCATCACCAATTATCCAAACTCCGAAATAGGATGGGAAATCGCTTATAAATCCAATCTGGGCATAGAACTTGGACTGTTTCAGGGGAAACTGGAGATTCAGGCGGATCTGTTCCGTGAACACCGCATCAATATCCTCCAGACACGGGCGGACATAGCAACAGAAATGGGGCTGTGGCGCACTCCCCAGGTAAACGTGGGCGAAGCCAACGGTAACGGAATAGATATTTCCGCAGACTACAATCATTCTTTCGGTAAAGACTTCTGGCTGGTCGGCAGGGCGAACTTCACGTATGCACATTCTTCCTACGCTTACTACGAAGAACCTGATTATGAAAGCATGGGAGCGCCCTGGAGATCAAGAATGGGCTATTCCGTAAAACAGGAGTGGGGGTATGTAGCCGAGCGCCTGTTCATTGATGAGGATGATGTTGCCAATGCTCCCCGTCAGGATTTTGGCGAATATTTACCCGGGGATATTAAATACAAGGACATTAAAGAAGATAATGTGATTGACGAACTGGATATGGTTCCCATCGGTTATCCTAATACCGTTCCGGAAATAAATTACGGGTTTGGCATTTCAGCAGGATATAAGGGTTTGGATATTTCCATCTTTTTCCAGGGTTCGGCACGCTCCTCCTTTTGGGTAGATGCCAATGCCATGTCGCCTTTTGTCAGGAGAACGGCTGACGGAAGAGTTCTTGAAACCGGTTTGGCAAAATTTATTGCCGATGACTACTGGTCGGAACTGTCGCAGAATCCTTATGCGGGATGGCCACGTTTGTCGAACACGCTTATCGCGAACAATAATGTCAGGAACACATGGTTTATGCAGAACAGTTCTTTCCTGCGTTTAAAAAGTGTGGAAATCGGATATGCCCTGCCGCAAAGCTGGGTGAATAAAATACGGCAGTCCTCCTCTTTACGCTTCTATGTAAGCGGAACCAATCTCATGCTGTTCAGCAAATTCAAGCTCTGGGATGTGGAAATGGGCGGTAACGGATTGGGCTATCCCCTGCAACGGGTTATTAATTTAGGTATAAATCTTTCATTTTAATTGGTATGAAAACAAATAGAATTAAAAATATTTGCCGGTATCTGGCATGGATACCCTGCATGTTCGTTTTTTCCTGTAATTATTTAGATGTAGTTCCCGACAATACGCCCACGATAGACGACGGCTTTAAAAACCGCTATGAAGCGGAAGGATTTTTGTACGGATGCTTTTCGGCCCTGCCTTCTTTTGCAGACCCCAGCATCAATCCTGCGCTGCTTGGAGGAGACGAGATTTGGATTATTGATCCCATTGGCCATATCAATTCAAGGCTTTGGTATATTGCCCGCGGCGATCAGGGAACAGTAGCGCCCTTAGCCAATTACTGGTCGAGTCAGCAAAGCGGGAACACAAATGGGGGAACCACCATGTTTACCGCTTTAAGCGATTGTAATGTGTTTTTTGAAAATATCCATAAACCGTACGATTTGGATGATTATGAACGTGACCGCTGGGTTTCCGAGGTTAAATTCATCAAGGCTTTTTATCATTTCTGGCTGTTTCGCATGTACGGGCCGATCCCCATCATCAGGGAAAACCTCCCCATCAGCGCGAAAGGAGAAGACGCCCGGATATACCGCGAGCCGGTGGATGATGTGGTGGAATACATTGTTTCCCTGCTTGATGAAGCGATAACGGACTTGCCGGACGCTATCGAAGACCCGTTGCGTGAAATGGGACGTCCTACCAAAGCGATCGCCCTTGCCCTGAAAGCCCAGACGCTTACTTTGGCGGCAAGTCCCCTGTTCAATGGTACAGCCGACGAGCCACCTTCATTTTCGCTGATCGATAATCGCGGTATCGAACTTTTCCCGCAAACGTATGATGCAAGTAAATGGCAAAGAGCCGCCGAAGCGCTCGACGAAGCCATTACCGGGGCGCATAGCGCCGGACACATGCTATATGACTTTGTGCGCACAAATCCCGCTTATGTCGGATTTAACGAAAAGACCATACACTCCATGCAGGTGAGGGGCGCTGTTACCGAACGCTGGAACGAGGAAATTATCTGGGGCGATTCGAGATCCAATCCTTCTGCGTTGCAAAATGTGTGTATCCCTGCTTTTTATACCGTTCATAACAATGGTTCCGCAGGCAAGTCGTATGCGCCGACGTTGCAGGCTGTCGAACAGTTTTATACCAAAAACGGCTTGCCGATAGAAGAAGATCAGGACTGGGAGGGAGTCGATCCGTATGCAATCCGGACAGCCACAGCCGACGACAGGTATTACGTGCAGCAGAATTATCAGACGGTACAGTTACATTTCGACCGGGAAGCCCGCTTCTACGGCTCCATACTTTTCGACGGAGGCTCATATTACGGGAACAACAGGATTAATACGGACGACAACCTGTGGTACATTCCTCTCCGGGCCGGAACGATCGCCGGAGGCACCAGCCCTTCCGACCGCCATTCTTCGACCGGGTATTTATGTAAGAAACTGCTCCATTTCCGGAGTTCGATGCCTGATAATGCCTCCTCGAACAGTAACGAACGCTATTCTTTCCCCATTATCCGCCTGGCAGACCTTTACCTGATGTATGCCGAGGCTTTGAATGAGGTGGGAGGCGATGTTCCCCAAGCCGACGTGTATCATTATGTAGACCTGGTAAGAACGCGTTCCGGACTGAAAGAGGTAGTGACGACATGGAATGACCATGCGATTGCTTCACAGAAGAGTAAACCGTTGAGCAAAAACGGCATGAGGGAGATCATCCGTCGCGAACGCCTCAACGAACTTGCTTTCGAAGGCGTTCGCTTCTGGGATTTGAAGCGCTGGCGGCTGTCGATGGAATACATGAACCGTCCCGTAAGGGGATGGGACATTACCGGGGAAACGCCTGCCGATTTTTATCAAATGACGGAAATATATCCTTTAACCTATGAAAAAAAGGACTATCTGTGGCCTGTCAGGCAGAGCACGCTGTTGAGGAATAAAAACCTGGAACAAAACCCGGGATGGTGATTATAATTAAGAATTAAGAATTAAGAATTAAGAATTAAAAATTAAAAATTAAAAATTGAATGATATGATTACGGATATGATAAAGAAGCAGTTTTTTCTGTTGATGGCGGTGATTGGGGGAATGATGTTTTCCTGCTCCAATCCTGCCGACTGGAGTGATCCCAAGGATAATATTCCGCCGGGAACGGTAACGAATGTGAATGTCCAAAACATCAACGGGGGCGCCATCATCTATTACACCCGTCCGAGCGACAGTGATCTGATGGGGGTGAAAGCAGTATATTCATTCGGCGGGGATGACATACAGCGGGATGTGTATGCTTCGGCTTTCAGGGATTCGATTGTGCTGGACGGATATGCCGATACCAATGAACATACGGTGGAGCTCTATGCTATTGACAAAAGCGGAAACCTGTCCGCTCCCGTACCTGTTACCATCAATCCCGAAACGCCTCCTGTTGAATTGATGAGGCGATCACTGAACGTAGCTCCTACTTTCGGGGGAATCTATGCAAGCTGGGACAATCCCCTGGGTAAAAGTATGGATATTGCGCTTTATACCATTGATTCGATCGGCGACAGGGTTCTGCATGACAGGTATTATTCAAGCGGCGTAAGCGGCAGATATACTTTCAGGAATCTCGAAATCAAAGAACAGCCTTTCCATATCGAACTGCGCGACCGCTGGGATCATTACGCTCTTCCACTGGATACGATAATGGAGCCTTTGTTTGAAACGCAAATTAAAGGACGTGATGAGATGAACCGCGATATCTGGTCTTTATATGGTTGGGATGATCAAACCAATACCTACAGGGGAGATGTGAATAAAACAATTACGACAACTACCCCTTTCAGCGCAATGTTTAACGGAGTCCTTTATTCTACTGCTAATTACGAATGGTGGTCGTCGGATGTTTGTATGCTCCAGAATTATCTTCCCGAAGGAGGCACTAATTATCTGTATCCGGTTTATTTCACGATCGATATGGGAGTGCCGGCCGTTTACAGCAGGCTTGCTTATTACACAAGAGCCAGAAATCCTGTATATTCCTCATGGTGCTGGTATGAATTTGAGGTATGGGGAACGAATACGAAACCGAAAGAGGCGGCTGAAGTTGGAGACGGCAGCGTGCTGGATAACCTGAAACATTGGACAAGCTGGGAAATCGTTGAAGCTACCGACGCCTGGAAGAACGACTGGATCAAACTTGCCGACTGCGTCATTCAGTTTCCTTCCGGTACGCCCAATAATGTAAACAGCGTCACCAGCGCCGAAGACATTGCATTTGTACAGAACGGATTCCATTTCGATATTGACACCGACAAAACAAGCGTCCCCTGTCGTTATATCCGGTTTGTTGTCAAAAGGATAAATAATGGCGCCAATTATCTACAGATGAGTGAACTCTGTTTCTGGGGCGCTTATGTGAATTAGCATATAAAAGCCCTGATTTTCCAAAAAACGGCTTTACTTTATCAGAGTAAAGCCGTTTCTTGTTTCATATTATCACAGTCAACAGTTTCGCAGCCTGACAGGTTGACATGCGTAAGCTATTTGCTTATCAGGTTTTTGTAAACCACCGAATTTAAAAACGCTTCCTTTCTATGCTTTGAAATGGATATTTCGTGGCTGTTGATGAAAAGCCGTTCACCCGAAACGGATTCTATCCGGCTTACGTTCACCAGAAAAGAATTATGCACCCTGTAAAACCGGTCTTTGGGCAGCATTTCCTC